>NZ_CBCRXM010000003.1:0-232999 GCF_965137005.1 Sphingomonas antarctica
TATCAACCGCTTCCTCGCCGAGCACAATGAAACCCCAAAGCCCTTCGTCTGGACAGCCGATCCCGATAAAATCATCGCCGCCGTCAGGCGCGGGCACCAAGTGTTAGATTCGATCCACTAGATCCCGCGAAGTCTCTGTCTTATGATCACATTACGCGAAAGGCTGATGGCGGAGATGGTCATGTCGATAACTGTCAGCCAACACATCCATACTGTAACAGCGTAAAAGGTTAGCCCATCGCCGTTGGTGTAGAATGCCGTTGAGTTGTATATACGACGTGCATACGTTATGGACGCCAATGCTCTCCGCCCTTCGCAAAATCGGAAACTCCACCGGGATCGTCCTGCCCAAGCCTGTGCTCGCGCAGATCGGGTTGGCGTCGGGGGCGACGCTCGACCTGACGGTCGAGGATGGGCGGTTGATCGGGACGCCCGTGGTGCGTCCGGTGCGCGCGGGGTGGGCCGAGGCGGCGGCGGCGCTGGCCGATGAGCGCGGTCCGGCCACCCATGACTGGCTGGGCTTTGCCAATGAGGGTGATGATAAGCTGTCGTGGTGAGTGCCCCTCCACCATCGCTTCGCGATGGTCCCCCTCCCCGTGCCGGGGAGGTAAGGCGCGGCGAAGTTTGGTTGGCCGCGCTCGACCCGACCGTCGGGCGCGAAATACAGAAGACGCGACCGTGCCTGATCGTGTCCCCAGACGAGATGAACGCGCGGCTGTCCACCGCCACCGTGCTGCCGATGACCACGGGCAGCCGTGCCGCGCCGTGGCGCATCTCCATCCGCTTTCAGAGTAGAGACGGGCTGGCGCTGGGCGACCAGATGCGGACGCTCGACCAAGCGCGGCTGATTAAACGGATGGGCCGGACGGATGGGCCGACTGTGGCGACGACGCTGGCGATGTTGCGCGAGATGTTCGGGGATTAGGCCCGCCCCCGCTCAGGCTTCGCCTGAGTCGACCCTCCCTGAGGGAGGGGACTAAATTGAAGGTAAATCCTTGCCTTGAGGACGGGGGTTTTGGCGCCCTGCATTTTTTCCTGTCCTACACCCCCTGATTTATGTTCTTTCTATGTTCCGTGATTCGGAATGGAGGGTGACGATGGTGGAGCCGATGGATTTGATGGCGCGCAAGCGCGCGGTGCCGCTGGGGCGGTTGGAGACGGATGGGCTGACCAGGAAGGAGCGTGCGGCGGTGCTCTCGCGGCGGCGGCTGATCGCGTATCGCGTGCGCTATTTCGGCGAGCCCGAATGGGGGCTGCGGATGTTCGAAAAGCTGGTGCGGCACAATGCGCGGGCGGCGTTCGCCGGCATGGCGGTCGAGGCGGCGGAGCGGCGCGCGGCGCGGGCGGCGGCGGCGGCGAAGGCGGCACGATGACGCTGCCCATGGTGCCGCATCAGCCGCGCGATCCGATCGCCTTTACCCCCGTCCCCCGGCGCAAGGCGCGCAGCGACGGGTGGACGCCGCAGCGGCAGCGCGAGTTCATCGCGACGATCGCGGCGACGGGCAATGTGACGACGGCGTGCGAAGCGCTGGGCATGTCGCAGCGGTCGCTTTACGATTTGCGGCGGATGGCGGGGGCGGAGAGCTTTACCGCGGCGTGGGATGCGGCGCTGGTGCGGGGGACCAGGGCGATCCGTGAAAAGCTGATCGATCACAGCCTCAACGGCATTCCCGAGCCGGTCTATCACGCGGGCAAATGTGTCGGCGAGCGGCGGCGGTTCAACCACCGGTCGATGATGTGGATTGTCGAACGCGGCGACAAGGCCAAGGCGCACGGGCTGGACGAATGGGGCAATTGCACCTGTGATGCGGCGGTACGCGAGGCGGAGGCGCGGCAGCGGGTGCGGATCGGGCTGCTCGAACTGGCGAAGAGCATGGGGATGTTGTTTTAGGGGGCGGTTGGGCAGTCGCGGAGTGAATCCGCGACCTGTCGGTCGGGCTTTGCCCGCCGGCCACGCCGGATGCCCGCCTTGCGGACGGCGCGCTGCTTCGCTACGCGCCTCCATCCGGCTGCAGGAGCGTAGCTCAGCTGGTAGAGCATCGGTCTCCAAAACCGAGGGTCGTGGGTTCGAGCCCCTCCGCTCCTGCCAATCCGTCGCCGCGAGACCGCGCCCGCGCCGGAACTTGTTTCGGGTCAGTCTTGCAACATGGCGGACCCCCCGCTATCTCCCCTCCTTCGCGACATCGGCGAGCTTCCCCAACCGCATCGGCGGGGCCGGGCGGCTGTCCGATGGAGTTGGCCGAAAGACATGGCCGAAAGACAGGAATTACAGCGTGGCACGCACCAGTCCGACCGAGTTCATCCGCCAGGTTCAGGCCGAGACCAAGAAGGTCGTGTGGCCGACCGGGCGTGAAACGATGATGACCGCGTTGATGGTGGTGCTGATGACCACCGTGCTGGGGCTGTTCTTTTTCGGGCTCGACAGCCTGTTCAGCGGGATCGTGAAGCAATTGCTCGCGCTGCTCGGTTAAGAATCTAAGGGGTAAGTGAAGACATGGCGCGCTGGTACATCATCCACGCCTATTCGGGGTTCGAGAACAAGGTCCGCGATTCGATCATCGCCGAGGCCGGTCGCCTGGGGCTGGAAGCCGGCGTCGAAGCCGTCGAAGTGCCGACCGAAACGGTGACCGAAGTCCGCCGCGGCAAGAAGGTCCAGTCGGAGCGGAAATTCTTCCCCGGCTATGTCCTCGCCAAGCTGGCGATGAACGACGACGTCTATCACCTGATCAAGAATACGCCGAAGGTGACGGGGTTTCTCGGGTCCTCCGGCAAGCCGCAGGCGATCAGCGAGGCCGAAGCCGCGCGCATCCTCAACACCAAGGAAGAAGCCGCCGCCGCGCCCAAGACGCGGATCAAGGTCGATTACGAAATCGGCGATTCGGTCAAGGTGCTGGAAGGTCCGTTCGCGAGCTTTAACGGCATCGTCGAGGAACTCGATTTCGACCGCAGCCGCGTGAAGGTGAGCGTGTCGATCTTTGGTCGCGCGACGCCGGTCGAGCTGGAATTCGAGCAGGTCGAGCGGAGTAAGTAAGGCCTTGCCTTACGTCCGCACGCCGATAGCGTCGCTATCGTCGAGACGGTACGCGCCGGCCGGCCTCGCGACGCGAGGGCCGACGAAACCTCGGCTTTGCCGAGGTCTGCATGGAGCGAATTCGTCGATCGCTCGTTTGATCAACGTTACAAACCGGCGGAAAAGCGCCGTGGCAAAGCCACGTCGTCGGTCCTCGCGATGCGAGGCCGTCCGTCATTCGCGGTCTCGACGATAGCATGGCTATCGGCGTGCCGCTCATGAGGAGACACGACGTGGGTGAATTCATCGACAAGGTCAAAGGCGCGATCAACCAGACGGTCGGTCAGGCCAAGCAGGACGCCGCGGATACCGGCGGCTATCGCACCGAAGCCGACGACAAGCTGGCCGCCGAAGGCGCGGGCCAGGAGCTCAAGGGCAAGTTCCAAGAGGTCAAAGGTAAGGTGAAGGGCGCGATCAACGACCTTTAGGTCGCGCGTGCCCTAAGCGCCGAAATCGTCGTGGCGGCGCTGATGCGCTCCACGTCGGTTTTCAAGTGAAGCAGTTTGAGCCCCTTATGGGCGAGGGCACGGTCGAGCGCCGGGGCGAAATCCCCGGTCGCCTCGACCGTTTCCGCATGCGCGCCATAAGCCCGCGCGAGTGCGGCGAAATCGGGATTGCTTAGAGCGGTGCCGCTGACGCGCGCCGGATATTCGCGTTCCTGATGCATGCGGATCGTGCCGTAAGCGCCGTTATCGACCAGTATGACGAGCATGTCGCAGCCATATTGCGCGGCGGTCGCCAGTTCCTGCCCGTTCATCAGGAAGTCGCCATCGCCGGCGAGCGCCACGACTTTGCGGTCGGGATGGCGCAGCGAGGCGGCGACGGCGGCGGGGACGCCATAACCCATCGCGCCCGCGGTCGGGGCAAGCTGGCATGACGGCCCGGCGTAACGCCAATAGCGATGCCACCAACCCGAGAAATTGCCCGCGCCGTTGCAGATGAACGTCTCGCTCGGCAGCACTTTGCGCATGGCCGCGACGCATTGGCCGAGGTCGAGTTTGGTCTCGAACGGCTGCGGCGTCGACCAGGCGCGCCACTCCTCATTGGCGTCGTCGCCATCCTTGAAGCGGATGATGTCGTAGTCCCACAACGCCGCCATCTCCGCGAATTCATGCGGGTATGCGCAAATCGGCAGATCGGCGCGATAGACGCGGTTGAGTTCGACCGGATCGGGATGGACGTGGATCAGCACCTGATCCGGGTGATCGGGCGTGATCAGCGTATAGCCGTCGGTCGTCGCCTCCCCCAGCCGCGCGCCGACGCACAGGATCAGGTCGGCACCCCGGATGCGATCGAGCAGCTTCGGGTTGGGGCCGTAGCCCAAATTGCCGGCATAGACCGGGCAGGCATTGTCGATCGCGTCCTGCCGCCGGAAGGCAGTGGCGACGGGCAGGCCGATGCGCGTGGCGAATTGCGCGAAATAATGCGCCGCGCCCGCATTCCAGCCCGCGCCGCCGACAATAGCGACGGGTGCGCAGGCGTCCTTGAGCAGCGCCATGACCTGTTCCATCGCCGCGCCGTCGGGATCCTGTTCGGGCGGCTGGACGAGCGGGCGGTCGAGCGCTTCGACGGTGTCGCGCAACATGTCTTCGGGCAACGCCAGCACCACGGGACCGGGTCGCCCGGACATGGCCGTCGCGTAGGCGCGGGCAATATATTCGGGGATGCGCCGCGCATCATCGATCCGCGCCGCCCATTTGCACAGCGGCGCGAACATCGCCGCGAAATCGACCTCCTGAAACCCTTCGCGGTCGCGGTCGCCGCGCGCGACATCGCCGATAAACAGGATCATCGGCTGCGAATCCTGCATTGCGACATGGACGCCGATCGAAGCATTGGTCGCCCCGGGGCCGCGCGTGACGAAAGCGACGCCCGGCCGTCCGGTCATCGTCCCGTCGGCACAGGCCATGAAGGTCACGCCGCCTTCCTGGCGGCAGACCACGGTCTGGATTTGCGGCGTGTCGTGGAGCGCGTCGAGGACGGCGAGAAAACTTTCGCCCGGGACGGTGAAGATGCGGTCGCAGCCCTGAAGAACCAGTTGATCGACGAGGATGCGGCCGCCGGTGCGTGGATTGGTCATGTGCGGGCGATGACGGCACGCCCCGATGTTCGCAAGCGCTGAAATGTCCGGGATCACGGCGCCGTGCCGCGATCCCGGACGGTCATCGACTACATTTTGAAGGACAGGCGAAGGTATCCGAATTGTCCCGGGACGTCGTAAGTCGTCGGGTCGAAATTGTTCAGGCTGCAGGTGATGCAGGCCGGCGGATCCTGGTTGAACACGTTGTTCACGCCCGCCGTGATTTCGAAGCGGTGATCGAACATGCCCGGCATCAGCTTCAACTGGACGTCGCCGTAGAACCGGCTGGCCAGCCGGTTGGCCGCACCCGATTCGGTGACTGCGCTGATATAGCGGCCGGTGAACGATGCTCCGATCCAGTCGAGCGACCAGTCGATCGTGCCGTTGCCCTTGAATTTGGGGAAGGCCTGATCGGGGCTGCCACGCTCGGTGCCCTTGCGGTCGATGACGATGAAGCCGTTCGACGCCGACAGGACGTAATGGGTGAGCAGGTTCGCGTTGAGCGACAGGCCGAACGTGCCGGCGCCCGTCCGCGTGGAGCGGAAGTTGAACGTCGCGTCGATCCCCTTGGTGCGGATGCTGTCGAGGTTCTGCAACGTGCCGTCGATTTCGTTGATGAAGCCGTTGGCGGTGCGGACGGTCAGCGCGCAGCTCGCGGCGACGCCGCGCAAGGCGCAATTGTTGAGGGTCAGGTTCGGATCGACCGCGCCGATCGCGTTCTTGACGCGGATATCATAGTAGTTCGCCTCGAAGCTCAAATTGCTGACGAAGCCGCCGCGCGCCCAGCTCGGCGCATAAACCGCGCCGGCGAGGAGGTTGCGCGACTTTTCCGGGCGCAGGTTGCGGTTGCCCTGCGTGATCACCGGCAACTGGCCCGGATCCTCGGCATAGCTGCCATTGGCGGGGACGCCGTCGGCGATGCAATTGGCGCGGACCGTCGCATTGGTGGCGAACTGACCCGTCGCCGCGCTGCTGCACGGATCGGTGACGGGAAGGTCGAAGCGCGACCGGCCGCCGAACAATTCACCCAGGCTCGGCGCCCGGAAGCCGGTGGCATAGGAACCCCGCAACAACAGGTCGTTGACCGGCTTCCACAGGCCGGTGCCGGTGTAGGTCGTGCTGCTGCCGCTGATCGAATAGTTCGAATGGCGGACCGCGCCGTTGACTTCGAGCGACTGGAAGAACGGTGTGTCCTTCAACAGCGGGACGCGAACTTCGGCATAGACTTCGTCGGCATTATATTTGCCGGCGGCGGGCTGCGCCGGGATGTCCGCGCCCAGGCCCGCCGCCACGATCGGATCGGGCGTGAAGCTCGCGCTTTGCAGGCGGTGTTCGTAACCGACCGCGAAGCCGACCGGACCCGCGGGCAGGTCGAACAAATCACCGCTGAGGTTCGCGGTGTAATCGTACAGATGCTGTTCGCTCTTGTCGTGCTCGGTAAAGCCGATGAACGCGAGCATCGCCGGCGTGATCGAGCCCGCGCCGCCGAACAGGTTGAGCGGGACGCACGCGCCGGTGCAATTGGCGACCGGGCCGAGCGCCTGTGCCACGCGGTCGGCGCGGACGTTGCCGGTGAAGCTCTGGTGCGCGTCGTTGATGCCGACCGCCGCGTTCACGTCCCAATACCATTTATGCTCGCCCACCATGAACGATCCGTCGAGCGTCGCGGTGGTGGAAAAGGTGTTGACGTTCTGGTCGAACGTGCGTTGTCCGGCTTCGACCAGACGGCGCGCGATGAACGAGTAATTCGCCACTTGGCCGTTGGGCGTGCCGTTGGCGTTGACGCCCGATTGCAGCGTCACGCCGAACGGGTTGAACGGGTTGGTCGCGTCGATCGACAGGGTGTCGAACAGGCTGCCCGCGCCATTGCCCGCGTCGGGACCGATGAACAGGGGTTCGAACGCCGCCTGGTTCTGCGACTTGCGATGCTGGTACGACGCCTTCACGCGCAGGTTGATGTTGTCGTTGACCTCCTGCTTGAAGCTGATCCACCCGCCGTAACGCTCCGACGGGGTCAGGATGTAGTTGAACGGCGCGAAGTTGAAGCGATCCGCCGACGTGAACGGGCGCAGTTCGGCAAAGGTTGGCGTCGAATCCGGCGCGGTCGAAATCGTCTGGTTGCCGAACGACGTCAGAAAGCGCCCGTTGACCGCGGCGCTCGAACAGCCACCCACGGGTTGGGTGCACGATGTCTGGCCGGGATTGGGGAACAGCGAGATCGCGCGGTTGCCCGAGCGGACCGAACCCTGTTTCACATAGCTGCCGCCGAACACGAAGTTCGTGCGGTCGGTCTTGATGCCTTAGCTCGCACTGGCGTCGTAGGTATGGCCGTCGCCCTGGCGGAACGTGCCGAATTGGGCGGAGGCGCGCAGCCCTTCCTGTTGGGCGACGGTGATGACGTTGACCACGCCGGCGATCGCGTCCGAACCGTAAAGCGGCGACGCGCCGTTCTGCAGCACTTCGACGCGTTCGATCATGTTGCCGGGAATGGTGTTGAGATCGACGGTGGCGGGGATGCCGCTGCCGCTCGTGCCGTTCACGAAGCGCATGCCGTCGACCAGCACCAGCGTCCGCTTGGCGCTCAGGTAACGCAGGTCGATTTCAGCCGAACCGGCACCGACGCCGCCCCCGTCCGGCGGATTGCCGAGATTGCCCGAATTGTTGACCTTGGAATTCAGGCCGCCCGATGCACTCGGCAGGCGCTGAAGAATGTCAGCGACCGAGGACAGGCCGGTCTGCGCCAGCGCGTTCTGGTCGAGCACGACGACGGGCGATTCATTGGCCAGGGGATCACGGCGGATGCGCGAGCCGGTGACGACGATCTCACCCGGATCGACAGCCACGGCGACGGGCGCGGTGCTTTGCGCCTGCACGGGCGCGGCGTTCAGCATCGCGATCGCGATCGCCGTCATGCCGGTGGTGACGTTCAGTCTGTGCATCGTGCTTCCCCTTGGTTTGATCGGGGGAGTCTGAACCGGTCGGACTCGGCTGTCAGCCAAGTTTCGCAGCGAGCCACGCGATTCGTCGGCCATCGTTGCCCACATGCAACAATTCCGTAACGCAGACCGACTTGATGGCCCGGTTGCGTTTTTACCGGAATCCGTTACTAGCGCCCCCGACTGCAGGGTTCGCCCTGTGTCACCGTTCGAGACAGTTGGTGCCTTTCGGGGCTTAATTTCCAACCGAGACGGGGACCTAGATTTTCGCGTCGAGCCGGTCTCGCGCGTGCTTCCAAGCCCCTTCGAACTTTCGTGGCCGCGCGGCAATTCCGCGGCGTGGTCAATTATGGAGTAAGGCATGGATCGTGCTGAAAAGGCCGATGTCGTCGCCAAGCTGAACGCTGAACTGGGTTCGGTCGGTGTGGTTGTCGTCACGAGGAATCTCGGGATGACGGTCGCGCAGTCCACCGATCTCCGGAACAAGATGCGTGATGCCGGCGCGGCGTACAAGGTCACCAAGAACAACCTCGCCAAGCTCGCGATCAAAGGCACTGCCTACGAATCGCTCTCCGATTTGCTGACCGGTCCGACCGCGTTCTCTACCTCTGCCGATGCGGTTGCTGCCGCCAAGGTCGCGGTGGAATTCGCCAAAACGAACGACAAGCTGGAAATCGTAGGCGGCGCGATGGCCGGGCAGACGCTCGATGCGAATGGCGTGAAGGCTTTGGCCACACTCCCCTCGCTCGACGAACTGCGCGCCAAGATCATCGGGCTGGTGCAGGCACCGGCAACCAAGATCGCCGGCATTTTGCAGGCACCCGCCGGGCAGCTGGCACGCGTGTTCGGGGCCTATGCGGCCAAGGACGCGGCTTAAGCTTTTCGTTTCACACCAAATTATCTGAAGGATATTATAATGGCTGATCTCAACAAGCTGGTCGAAGACCTCTCGGTTCTGACCGTTCTCGAAGCCGCCGAGCTGTCGAAGCTGCTCGAAGAAAAATGGGGCGTTTCGGCTGCTGCCGTCGCCGCGCCGGCCGCTGGCGGTGGTGCCGGTGCCGCAGCTCCGGCTGCCGAAGAAAAGACCGAATTCGACGTGATCCTGACCGGCGACGGTGGCAAGAAGATCAATGTCATCAAGGAAGTCCGCGCGATCACGGGTCTCGGCCTGACCGAAGCCAAGACGCTGGTCGAGTCGGCTCCCAAGGCCGTCAAGGAAGGCGTGAACAAGGACGAGGCCGAGAAGGTCAAGGCTCAGCTGGAAGCCGCCGGCGCGACCGTCGAGCTGAAGTAAGCTCGCAGTTCACGTTTGTGATAAGAGAGGGCGGTCCCGTTGGGCCGCCCTTTTTTTGTGACGCGGCTGTCAATTGATGTGTGCAAAGTTGCGCGGATTGGACCAAACGAGAGCGGCCGAAGGGGGATTCCGGAGTGACGCCTCACTTACGCATTTTATTAGATTTGCTGAGCACGGCGTTTTATTCTTGGCAGGTTTGGCGCAGCGTGAGGACGGGTATGCCATTCGGCAACCTCAACATGAGCCCAAGGCGAAGCGAGCGACCGTCGGCGTTCTGGTTTATCGTCGGAATCTTTTCGCTGATGGCAATCTCGTCGGCGCTACGAGCAGCTAAAGTTTTCTAGGTGACTAAAAAAAGGGCGGCGCTCCAATCCGGAGCGCCGCCCTTTTTTGTTGATCATTCCTAAAGGTTACGCCTCGGAATAACCGCCCTTGTAGCCGGGGGTCATCCACGTTCGCCATGTGCGGCGAAGCGACTGAGCGAGGGTTTCCTGGCGCGCCGGCACCGACCTGGTGACCGGCTGGGGAATGATGGCGACGGTGATCTTTTTCATGACTTGATAACGATCAAGGCGGGCGGCTGTTCCCAGCCGCCCGCCATTGATTCAGGCCCGTTCGACTTCGCCTTCGAGACGCGCACCCAGATCGTTGCGCATCTCGTCGCGATCAAGGACGATCGGCGTGATCCGGCCCGGCTCGCCGCCATCGACCCCGACCGCAAAGCGCGCGGCGATGTGGCCCTGGCTGCCGTCGGGCAGGGTGTAGCGGGCGTCGGCGGCGACGACCGGACGGAAGGTCGCTCGATCGGTATCGACCGAGGCTGTTCCGACGACCGTCGTCGCTTCACCGGCGGCGACGTCGACATGGCTTTCGATAATGTCGCGTTCGGCGTCCGACGATTCGCCATTGAGCAACCAGCTGGTCACGGTGACGTCGCGCGCATCGAGCGCACCGGCGTTTTCGACGATCACTTCATAATCGACGCGCGCCTGACCATTGTCGCTGCCCGCACGGATCGGACGGATGCCGATTTCGATTTGCGGACGATCGGTGGTCAGCGGTTCGGCGACCACAGGTTCGGCAATCAGGGGCTCGGCGACGGCGACAGGCTCGGCATAAACCGGCTCTTCGACATAGACCGGCTCGTCATAGACCAGTTCTTCGTCGCGGCGGCGGCGGAAAAACACCAGCGCACCGAGCACCGCGAGAACGCCGACGCCGAGCGCCGCCCACAGCCAGTTGAAGCTGCTTTGCGTGGTGGTCGTGGTCTGTTGAGTCGCGACCGGCGTGGTCGGCGCGGGCGCCGCGACCAATGGCGTTTCATTCACCGGCGGCGTCGCGGCAGGCGTTGCCGCGGTGGCGACCGGGGCCACCGGGGTTGGCGCGTTCACGTTCGTGGCGGCCCCGGCCTGCGCCGGGGTGACCGTTGCCGGACGCACAGGCGCAGCGGCGCGAACCGGCGCAGGGGCGCGGCGGGCGGTGCGACGCGCAGCGGCATCCGCCTGAGCCTGACGCGCCAGATCATCGGCCTGCGGACCCGGAGGCGGCGCGGCCTGTACTACGGCCTTTTGCGGCGCGAAGACCATGGCCGGCGCGGCCTGTGGGGCCGGTGCCGGAGCAGGCGCGGCGGCGGGCGGTGCGCTGACCGTCGGCAGCGAAACCTCCTGCGCCACAGCGGGGGTGAAGGGGAGCGCGGCGGCGGCAAGCAGCGGCGCTAGCGAGCGGGGTGCGATCTTTTTCATAACGGAGGTCAAACGGTTCGGTGCGCCAATTGGTTGCGATCCACGTCTTTACAGAGGGCGGGCGGGCTCCTATATCGACCATCTCCCAATCGGATCGAGACAGGGCACGCCGTCGCGCAGCGTGGTTCTACGGATGACCTTTGGGGAGGTCCACGCGACGACGATCAGGCCCCGGCCAGCTGTCAAGCTGTGCCGCCTTTCGCCGTCGCGTTCTTTGCGCCCGGCATATTTATTTGAGGCGATTTGACACTCATGGCTACCCAGCTCGCTCCGGCCCCGGCCCAGAAGCCCCGCATCCGCCGTGTCTTCGGCAACATCCACGAAGTCATCAAGATGCCGAACCTGATCCAGGTCCAGCGCGAAAGCTATGAGCAGTTCCTGCGTTCCGACCCGTCGACGAATTACGTCTCGGGCCTTGAAAAGACGCTGCGCAGCGTGTTCCCGATCCGCGATTTCGCCGGCACCGCCGAGCTCGATTTCGTCCATTACGAGCTGGAGCCGCCGAAGTTCGACACCGAGGAATGCCGCCAGCGCGGGATCACCTATGCCGCGCCGATGCGCGTCACGCTGCGCCTGATCGTGTTCGAAGTGGATTCGGAGACGGAAACCCGCTCGGTCCTCGATATCAAGGAGCAGGACGTTTACATGGGCGACATGCCCTTGATGACGGGCAACGGCACTTTCATCATCAACGGCACCGAGCGCGTCATCGTGTCGCAGATGCACCGGTCGCCGGGCGTGCTGTTCCAGCACGACCATGGCAAGACGCATGCGTCGGGCAAGTTCCTGTTCGCCGCGCGGGTCATCCCGTATCGCGGGTCGTGGCTCGATTTCGAATTCGACGCCAAGGACATCGTCAACGTCCGCATCGACCGCAAGCGCAAGCTTCCGGTATCGGCATTGCTCTATTCGCTGGGCCTGAGCGCCGAGGAAATCCTGGGCGAGTTTTACAACAAGGTGGTGTGGGAGCGCGGTACCGGTGGCTGGAAGCTGCCGTTCACGACCGACGCGTGGCGCAACATCAAGCCGAGCTATGACGTGACCAACGCCGAAACCGGCGAAGTGATCTTCGCCGCCGGCACCAAGGTCACGCCGCGTGCCGCCAACAAGGCGCAGAAGGACGGCCTCAAGACCCTGCTGATCCCCACCGAGGAAATCTATGGCCGTTATTCGGCCTACGATCTGATCAACGAAGCGACCGGCGAAATCTATATCGAGGCGGGCGACGAAGTGTCGGCCGAAAATCTCGAAAAGCTTGACGGTGCCGGCATCGACCGGATCGAGCTGCTCGACATCGATCAGAATACCGGGCCGTGGATCCGCAACACGTTGAAGGCCGACAAGGCCGAAGACCGCGACCATGCGCTGGCCGAAATCTATCGCGTTATGCGCCCCGGCGAGCCGCCGACGCGCGAAACCGCGGAATCGCTGTTCGCCGGTTTGTTCTTCGATCCCGACCGCTACGATCTGTCGGCGGTCGGCCGGGTGAAGCTCAACATGCGCCTCGAACTCGACGCGCCGGACGATTTTACCACCTTGCGGACCGAGGATATCCTCGCGGTCGTCAAGACGCTGGTGAATCTGAAGGATGGCAAGGGCGAAATCGACGACATCGACAATCTCGGCAACCGCCGCGTGCGTTCGGTCGGCGAATTGCTCGAGAACCAGTATCGCGTTGGCCTTCTCCGCATGGAGCGCGCGGTGAAGGAGCGCATGTCGTCGGTCGACGTCTCGACCGTCATGCCCAACGACCTGATCAACGCGAAGCCTGCGGTTGCCGCGGTGCGCGAATTCTTCGGTTCGTCACAGCTGTCGCAGTTCATGGATCAGACCAACCCGCTGTCCGAAGTGACGCACAAGCGCCGCGTCTCGGCGCTCGGGCCGGGCGGTCTGACGCGCGAACGTGCGGGCTTCGAAGTCCGCGACGTTCACCCGACGCATTATGGCCGCATCTGCCCGATCGAAACGCCGGAAGGCCCGAACATCGGTCTGATCAACAGCCTCGCGAGCTTCTCGCGCGTCAACAAATACGGCTTTATCGAAACGCCGTATCGCAAGATCATCGACGGCAAGGTGACGACCGACGTCGTCTATCTGTCGGCGATGGAAGAGGCCAGGCACACCATTGCGCAGGCCAATGCCGATCTCGACAAGACCGGCGGTTTTACCGAAGAATTGATTTCGTCGCGTCAGGCGGGTGAATTCCTGATGTCCCCGCCCGAAAACATCACGCTGATGGACGTTTCGCCCAAGCAGCTGGTGTCGGTCGCGGCGTCGCTGATCCCGTTCCTCGAAAACGATGACGCCAACCGCGCGCTGATGGGGTCGAACATGCAGCGTCAGGCGGTGCCGTTGGTCCGCGCCGAAGCGCCGTTCGTCGGCACCGGCATGGAAGAAACCGTGGCGCGTGACTCGGGCGCGGCGATCGTCGCCAAGCGCGGCGGCATCGTCGATCAGGTCGATGCGGCGCGTATCGTCGTCCGCGCGACCGGCGAAGTCGATGCCGGATCGTCGGGTGTGGACATCTACACGCTGATGAAGTTCCAGCGGTCGAACCAGTCGACCTGCATCAACCAGCGTCCGTTGGTGAAGGCGGGCGACAGCGTGGTGCCGGGTCAGGTCATCGCCGACGGTCCGTCGACCGAGTTCGGTGAACTGGCCCTGGGCCGTAACAGCCTCGTCGCGTTCATGCCGTGGAATGGCTACAACTATGAAGACTCGATCCTGATCTCCGAGCGCATCGTGAAGGACGACGTGTTCACGTCGATCCACATCGAAGAGTTCGAAGTGATGGCTCGCGACACCAAGCTGGGGCCGGAAGACATTACCCGCGACATCCCGAACGTCGGCGAGGAAGCGCTGCGCAACCTCGACGAAGCGGGCATCGTCTACATCGGGGCCGAGGTCGAACCGGGCGATATCCTCGCCGGCAAGATCACGCCGAAGGGCGAAAGCCCGATGACGCCGGAAGAAAAGCTGCTCCGCGCGATCTTCGGTGAAAAGGCATCGGACGTGCGTGACACGTCGCTGCGCCTGCCGCCGGGCGTGTCGGGCACCGTCGTCGAAGTGCGCGTGTTCAACCGTCACGGCATCGACATCGACGATCGCACCAAGGCGATCCTCGGTGAAGAAAAGGAACGCCTGGGCAAGGACCGCGACGACGAACGCTCGATCCTCAACCGTGCCACCTGGTCGCGTCTGCGCGAGATGATGATGGGTCAAGTCGCGACCGCGGCGCCCAAGGGCATTAAAAAGGGTGCGACGATCGACGCCGACCTCCTGGAAAGCGTCGACAATCACGAATGGTGGAAGTTCGCGGTGGCCGACGATGCGCGCCAGAGCGATCTGGAAGCGGTCAAGGTCCAGTATGACGACGCGGTCAAGGTGATCGTGGCGCGTTACGACGACCGTGTCGCCAAGCTGGAGCGCGGCGACGAGCTGCCCCCCGGCGTGCTCAAGATGGTCAAGGTGTTCGTCGCGGTGAAGCGCAAGCTGCAGCCGGGCGACAAGATGGCCGGCCGTCACGGCAACAAGGGTGTCATTTCGCGCATCCTGCCCGCCGAGGACATGCCGTTCCTGGCCGACGGAACGCCGGTCGACATCGTGCTCAACCCGTTGGGTGTGCCGAGCCGCATGAACGTCGGGCAGATCTTCGAAACGCATCTCGGCTGGGCCGCGCGCGGCCTGGGCAAGCAGATCGGCGAAGCGCTGGAAAACTGGCGCGATGCCAATCCGGACGCCAAGGCCGGCAAGCCGCCCGAAGCGGTGCGTGAGCGGCTGAAGACGGTCTACGGTGCGGGTTACCATGCCGAAATCGATCAGCGGAACGACGTCGAACTGGTGGCGATGGCCGATCTGTTGACCGGCGGCGTGCCGATGGCGACGCCGGTGTTCGACGGGGCGCGCGAAGCCGATGTGTCGGCGATGCTCGAACTGGCCGGGCTCGACACTTCGGGTCAGGTTGAATTGTTCGACGGGCGCACGGGCGACTCGTTCGATCGCAAGGTGACGGTCGGGTATATCTACATGCTCAAGCTCCACCACTTGGTCGACGACAAGATCCATGCGCGGTCGATCGGACCGTACTCGCTCGTCACCCAGCAGCCGCTGGGCGGCAAGGCGCAGTTCGGCGGACAGCGTTTCGGCGAAATGGAAGTGTGGGCGCTGCAGGCTTATGGCGCGGCCTACACCTTGCAGGAAATGCTGACGGTGAAGTCCGACGACGTGGTCGGCCGCACCAAGGTCTATGAAGCGATCGTCAAAGGTGACGACACCTTCGAGGCAGGCATTCCCGAGAGCTTCAACGTGCTCGTCAAGGAAATGCGCTCGCTGGGCCTCAACGTCGAGCTGACGTCCGATGACACCATCGACGAGGACGGTCAGCCGATTGCGATCGCTGCCGAGTAGACCTCAGCCCATCCGATTGATTGTTCCCGCCCCTCCCCTGAACCGGGAGGGGCACAGGAAGGCAAAATTATGAACGACATGACCCCCTTCTCGACCCCGATGGCGAAGCCCGAGACGTTCGATCAGATCCAGATCGGCATCGCCTCGCCCGAGCGCATCCGCAGCTGGTCGTTCGGCGAGATCAAGAAGCCCGAGACCATCAACTACCGCACGTTCAAGCCCGAGCGTGACGGCCTGTTCTGCGCGCGCATCTTCGGTCCGATCAAGGATTACGAATGCCTGTGCGGCAAGTACAAGCGCATGAAGTATAAGGGCATCGTCTGCGAAAAGTGTGGCGTCGAGGTCACCGTTTCGAAGGTCCGTCGCGAGCGCATGGGCCATATCGAACTGGCCGCGCCGGTCGCGCACATCTGGTTCCTGAAGTCGCTGCCGTCGCGCATCGGCCTGTTGCTCGACATGCAGCTGAAGCAGCTTGAGCGCGTGCTGTATTTCGAAGCCTATATCGTCACCGAACCCGGCCTGACCCCGCTGGAGAAGTTCCAGCTGATGACCGAGGACGAGCTCCTCGAGGCGCAGGACGAATATGGCGAGGACGCCTTCACCGCCGGCATCGGTGCCGAAGCGGTGCGTCATATGCTGCAGGACCTCGACCTCGAAGGCGAGCGCAAGGACCTGCTCGAGGAACTGGCGACGACCAAGTCGGAGCTGAAGCCCAAGAAGATCATCAAGCGTTTGAAGGTCGTCGAGAGCTTCATCGATTCGGGCAACCGCCCGGAGTGGATGATCCTCGAAGTCGTGCCGGTTATCCCGCCCGAACTGCGCCCGCTGGTGCCGCTCGACGGCGGTCGCTTCGCGACGTCGGACCTGAACGACCTGTATCGCCGCGTGATCAACCGCAACAATCGCCTGAAGCGGCTGATGGAATTGCGCGCGCCGGACATCATCGTCCGCAACGAAAAGCGCATGTTGCAGGAAGCCGTCGACGCCTTGTTCGACAACGGCCGCCGCGGTCGCACGATCACGGGCGCCAACAAGCGTCCGCTGAAGTCGCTCAGCGACATGCTCAAGGGCAAGCAGGGCCGCTTCCGCCAGAACCTGCTCGGCAAGCGCGTCGATTATTCGGGGCGCTCCGTTATCGTTACGGGACCTGAGCTCAAGCTCCATCAATGCGGTCTGCCAAAGAAGATGGCGCTCGAGCTGTTCAAGCCGTTCATCTATTCGCGCCTCGACGCCAAGGGTCTGTCGATGACCCTCAAACAGGCGAAGAAGTGGGTCGAAAAGGAGCGCAAGGAAGTCTGGGACATCCTGGATGAAGTCATCCGCGAACACCCCGTCCTGCTGAACCGCGCGCCGACGCTTCACCGTCTGGGCATCCAGGCGTTCGAACCCGTCCTGATCGAAGGCAAGGCGATCCAGCTTCACCCGCTGGTCTGTTCGGCGTTCAACGCCGATTTCGACGGCGATCAGATGGCCGTGCACGTCCCGCTGAGCCTCGAGGCGCAGCTGGAAGCGCGCGTGTTGATGATGTCGACCAACAACATCCTCAGCCCCGCCAACGGCAAGCCGATCATCGTCCCGTCGCAGGATATGGTGCTGGGTCTCTATTACCTCTCGATGGAGAAGCAGAACGAACCGGGCCAGGGCATGATGATTTCCGACATGTCGGAAGTCCATCAGGCGCTGGAAGCCAAGGCGGTCACGCTGCACAGCAAGATCATCAGCCGCGTTCCGCAAACGGACGAGGCCGGTGTCGAGCATATGAAGCGCTACGAAACGACCCCGGGCCGCATGCTGCTGGGCGAAACCTTGCCCAAGTCGCACAAGGTGCCGTTCGAAACCGTTAATCGCCTGCTGACCAAGAAGGAAATCGGCGACGTCATCGACACCGTCTATCGCCACACCGGCCAGAAGGAGACCGTGCTGTTCGCCGACGCGATTATGGCATTGGGCTTTAAGCACGCGTTCAAGGCGGGCATTTCGTTCGGCAAGGACGATATGATCATCCCGGACGCCAAGGCCCCGATGGTCGCCGAGACCAAGCTGCTGGTTAAGGATTTCGAGCAGCAATATCAGGACGGCCTGATCACGCAGCAGGAAAAGTACAACAAGGTGATCGACGCGTGGAGCCGTTGCGGCGACCAGGTGGCGAACGCCATGATGGACGAAATCCGCGCGGTGAAGGTCGATCCGGAAACCGGTCGCGAAAAGTCGATCAACTCGATCTACATGATGGCGCACTCCGGTGCCCGTGGTTCGGCGGCGCAGATCAAGCAGCTTGCCGGTATGCGCGGGCTGATGGCCAAGCCGTCGGGCGAGATCATCGAAACGCCGATCATCTCGAACTTCAAGGAAGGCCTGACCGTCCTTGAGTACTTCAATTCGACCCACGGCGCTCGCAAGGGCCTCGCGGATACCGCGTTGAAGACCGCGAACTCGGGTTACCTGACCCGCCGCCTGGTCGACGTGTCGCAGGATTGCGTCGTTGTCGAGGAGGATTGCGGGACCGAACGTGCGCTGGAAATGCGTGCGATCGTTCAGGGCGGTTCGGTCATCGCGTCGCTCGGCGAGCGCGTCCTCGGCCGCACGACGATGGAAGACATCATCGACAGCAAGACGGGTGAATCGATCATCCCGTCGGGCACGCTGCTCGACGAAGCCATGGTCGCGCAGCTCGAGGCGATCAGCCTGCAGGCCCTCAAGATCCGCAGCCCGCTGATCTGTGAATCGAAGCAAGGCGTCTGTGGCAAATGCTATGGTCGTGACCTTGCCCGCGGTACGCCGGTCAATATCGGTGAAGCGGTCGGCGTCATTGCCGCCCAGTCGATCGGTGAGCCCGGCACCCAGCTGACGATGCGGACGTTCCACATCGGCGGCGCGGCGCAGCTCAACGAGCAATCGAGCCTGGAATCGGTGGTCGACGGCAAGCTGGAATATCGCGACCTGATGATCATCGAAGACCCGCGTGGCCGTCGCATCAGCCTCGCGCGCAACGGTGAAGTCGCGGTGCTCGACATGGATGGCCGCGAGCGTGCCAGCCATCGCCTGCCTTACGGTGCCACGCTGCTCCATGCGGACGGGCACATCGTGTCGGCGGGTGACCGTCTGGCCGAATGGGACCCGAGCTTCATGCCGGTGATCACCGAAAAGGCCGGTGTCGTGCGTTACCAGGACCTGATCGAGAACCGCACGGTGACCGAACAGACCGACGAAACGACCGGCATCAGCCAGCGCGTCGTGACCGAGGACATGGGCCGGTCTTCCAAGAAGGAAGATTTGCGTCCGCGCCTGACCCTGCTCGACGAAGCGTCGGGCGAAGCCGGCATCTATCGCCTGATCGCCGGTGCGGTGGTCGCGGTCGAGGATGGTGCTACGGTTCAGGCGGGTGAGGTGCTGGCGCGTAACCCGCGTGAAGCCGCCCGTACGCGTGACATCACCGGTGGTCTGCCGCGCGTCGCCGAACTGTTCGAAGCGCGCATCCCGAAGGAAAACGCGATCATCGCGCGCGTTTCGGGCCGCGTGGTGTTCGGCAAGGACTATAAGGCGAAGCGCAAGATCGGCATCCAGCCCGAGGATGGCGGCGAACTGGCGGAATATCTGATCCCCAAGTCGAAGCATATCGACGTGCAGGAAGGCGATTACGTCAAGCGCGGCGACAACCTTATCGGTGGTTCGCCGAACCCGCACGACATCCTCGAAGTCATGGGGGTCGAGCCGCTGGCCGAATATCTCGTCGCCGAAATCCAGGAAGTCTATCGACTGCAGGGCGTGAAGATCAACGACAAGCACATCGAAACGATCGTTCGTCAGATGCTGCAAAAGGTCGAGATCACCAATGGCGGCGACACCGTGCTGCTGGCGGGCGAACAGGTCGATCGCGACGAAATGGACGAAGCCAATGCCAAGCTGACGGCGAAGCAGGCCAAGGCCGAGGGCAAGCCGGTCCTGTTGGGCATCACCAAGGCGTCGCTGCAAACGCGCAGCTTCATCTCAGCGGCGTCGTTCCAGGAAACGACCCGCGTGCTGACCGAAGCGTCGGTGCAGGGCAAGAAGGACACGCTGACGGGCCTGAAGGAAAACGTCATCGTCGGCCGTCTGATCCCGGCGGGTACGGGTGCGGGCATGAACCGTCTCCGCGTCACCGCGACCAGCCGCGACGCGGCACTTCGGGCGCAGCAGCGCGACTGGCAGGCCAGCCTGATCGCGCCGAACTCGGCGGCGGAAGAACATGCCGCCGAACTGCGTCAGCCGATCGAAGCCGATACCGGCAACGATGCGTTGGCCGAGGTCGTGTCCTCGGGCCACGGCACCGATGCCGATGCGGGTGACTATCTGAATGCCGAGGCGAGCGACGCGTAAGCGCCGCTTTCCTCGACGATGACAGCGGCCCGTCGGAGCGATCCGGCGGGCCGTTTCATTCCGGCACAGCACGCCGGATTTTAACCAAATATGCCCTGCCGACCGATGGTAACAATTTCGTAACGAATGGGAAAAAAAGGGGCGTCGCGTGAAATTGCTTGCTGCTGCACTGGCCACATCGTTGCTGGCCGGAACCGCCACGGCGGCCAACATCACTTATGCGCTCGACGATTATGTCGGTGCCTTTGGGCATCTGACCGGCACCGTCGTGACCGACGGCGCGATCGGCGTGTTGAGCGCGGGCAATTTCGTGTCGTGGTCGCTCAATGTGCAGGGCGATGGCGCCAGCAACGTCCTGACCAATTTGAACAGCAATGTGTTCGTCAGCGGGACGAGCACCACCGCTACCGCCGCGCACATCCTGTTCGATTTCGACAATTCCTTGCCCAGCTACCTGCTGTTCCAGACCAGCTTTTCGAGCGGAACCAGCTATGTCTGTGCCGCCAGCACACCTTATCCGAGCACGCCGTGCTATCAGGGGGCCAGCCTGGTCCCGCAAGGCTTTGCCGATCCGTCGGCGCAATTCTCCACGCCCTCGGGTGACAATATCATCGCGGCCGCGGTGCCCGAACCGGCGGCCTGGGCGATGATGATCGGCGGTCTGGGTCTGATGGGCGCCGCGGCGCGCCGCCGCCGGGTCTCGGTCGTCTACAGCTGATCGCCGAAGAGACGATCCGTCGCGTCGGGGCGGCCCGGCGCCCTTTTCGTTGCGCGTGCCCAATAAACCCTTGTTGTGCGTTGGCGCGCGGACGCGGTAGCTAGGCGCGCACACAGGGGCGCATTTCGCTGGATTTCCTCGCGCATATCAATCCGTTTTACTCGGTCGCGGGGTTGCTCGTCGGCGTGCTCGTCGGGCTGACCGGGGTCGGCGGCGGGTCGTTGATGACGCCGCTGCTCGTGCTGTTGTTCGGGTTTCACCCATCGACCGCGGTCGGCACCGACCTGCTGTTCGCCAGCGCGACCAAGACGGTGGGCAGCGGCGTGCATGGCTGGCGCGGCAGCGTCGACTGGCGGATCGTGCGGCGGTTGGCGATGGGCAGCGTGCCTGCGGCGCTCGTCACCCTCATCGTGATGGGCCGCGCGGGACAGCCATCCCCGGCGTTCGAACGCGGGATCACGCTGACGCTCGGGCTGACGCTGATCTGCACGGCCATTGCAATGTTGCTGCGCAAACGCATTGTTGCCGCAGCGTATCGCCGCTTCGGACCGTCCGGTCCGCAGCACCGGGTGCTGGAGACCGTGGTGCTGGGCGCGTTGCTCGGCGTGCTGGTATCGATTTCCAGCGTCGGCGCGGGCGCCATCGGTGTCACCGCCCTGCTGGTGCTCTACCCCAGATTGCCCGTCTCGCGGATCGTCGGGTCGGACATTGCCCATGCCGTGCCGCTGACGCTGGTGGCTGGGATCGGCCACTGGCTGATCGGCACCGTCGATTTCGGGCTGCTCGCTGCCTTGCTGATCGGGTCGGTGCCGGGGATCATCCTCGGCAGTTTGATCGGCAGCCGCGCGCCCGACGGCGTGTTGCAACCGTTGCTCGCGGCGGTGCTGACCCTGGTCGGGGTCAAACTGCTGCTGAGCTAAACGCCGTCCATCGGCGGCGGCGGGCCGACCAGCTCGGCATAGCGCGCCAAGGCATAGCGATCGGTCATCCCGGCGATGAAATCCCCGATATGCCGCGCGCGCGCGGTGGTTTCTTCGGGCAAGCGGGTCCGCCAATCATCGGGCAAGCGCGCCGGATCGTCGAGATACGCCGCCGCCAATCCGGCAATCACCTGGCGCGCCGACTCCGCGACGACCCGTTGCTGGGGGTGGTGATACAACCGCGCGTACATGAATGCCTTGAAGTCGCGCTCGGCCGCCGCAGTTCCTTCCGAAAACCCGCCGAGCAGCCGCCCCGCGCCGCGCACATCGTCCGCGCTGCGCATGTCGCGACAGCGCTCACGCGTCGCCTGAATCACGTCGTTGACCATCCAGCCGATCTGATGCCGCACCAGTTCGGGCATCAGCCGCGTATCTGGAATATCGCTGAAACGCCGCCGCACCTCCGCCCAATTGTCGGCGAGGAACGGTTGCGCCAGAACCTCGTCCCGGTCGAGCAAACCGGCGCGCAAGCCATCGTCGATATCGTGATTGTCGTACGCGATATCGTCCGCCACCGCCGCGACCTGCGCCTCCAGACTGGGCCAGCGATCAAGGTCGAGCGCAAACGCCGCATCGGCTTCACGCAATGCCCAGCCGGGCTGCGTCTCCGGCCCGTTATGCTTGGCCAGCCCCTCGAGCGTTTCCCAGCTCAGATTGAGCCCGGCCCAGCGCGGATAGGGTGTCTCCAACGCGGTAACCTGCCGCAGCGTCTGCGCATTGTGATCGAACCCGCCATAAGGCGCCAACGCGTCGCGCAACGCGTCCTCCCCCGCATGGCCGAACGGCGGATGGCCGATGTCGTGCGCGAGGCACAAGGCCTCGGTCAAATCCTCGTCCAGCCCCAGCGCCCGCGCAATAGTGCGTCCGATCTGCGCGACTTCGAGACTGTGCGTCAGGCGGACGCGGTAATGATCGCCATCGGGGGCGATGAACACCTGCGTCTTGTGGCGCAGGCGACGAAAGCCCGTCGAGTGGATGATGCGGTCGCGATCACGCTGGAATGCGGTGCGGGGGCCGCGCGTTTCCCCCGAAACTTCGAGATGCTGGCGCCCGCGCGACAGCGCCGGGTCGCTGGCATAGGGTGCGCGCGGCCTCACTTGGCGGCGAGCTTCGCAATCTCCTGCCCCGCCTCGCTCAGGAACACGTTGGTGCGCA
The DNA here is from genome assembly GCF_965137005.1 of Sphingomonas antarctica. NCBI lineage: Bacteria > Pseudomonadati > Pseudomonadota > Alphaproteobacteria > Sphingomonadales > Sphingomonadaceae > Sphingomonas > Sphingomonas antarctica. The sequence goes on from NZ_CBCRXM010000003.1 coordinate 22,739, forward strand.
GGCCATCCTTGTCGAGCTTCGCGACCAGCGCCTTGGCATCCGCTTGCGACTTCATCGGCCCGACGAGCAGGCGGTTGGTGCGGCCATACGGCATCGCCCAGGCGCTCTTGCCGTCGAGATCGTCATGCGCATTCTTCATCTTGTTCCAGGTAAAGGGCAACGCGCTTTCGTTCGGCCCGCTGGCGACCTGAACCCAGATGCGCGACGGATTGCGTTTGGCGAGCGCGCGGGCTTCAGCTTCCTCTTTTGCCGCGGCGATTGCTTCGGCCTTGGCCTTGGCTTCGGCATCGGCCTTTTTCTTGGCAGCCAGCTTTTGCGCGCGGAGCTTGGCCGGATCGGGCAGCATCGGCGCGGTCTCGACCTCGGGCCTGACATCGGCGAGCAGGCCCGACAAGCGCCCGCCGGGGGCCAGCGGCAAGGCCTGACGCCGCGGCGGCTGCGGCTGAATACGGACGGGGGGCGGCGACGGCGGCGGCGACGGCGTGAAACGCTGTTCTGGAACGGCTTGCGCGACCGTGACCGAAGGCGCGAAGACCGGTTCGCGCCGGACCGGCGGCGGCGGGATATCCACTGCCGGCGGATTTGCCGCGAGTGTCGTCGTCGCAGGCGCGGGATCGCTGCTCCCCGGACGGCGACGCGATGCGCGCGAGGTCGGTTCGGCTTTGCGGCGACCGCTACCCGCTGCGCCCAACGTGAAGTCATTCGACGCAAGCTGGACCGGCGGCGGGCTGCTGACGCCGCGATAGGGATCGCCCAATGCAACCTGCGTATGCCGTCCGCCCACCGGCATCGTCCCGAAATTGACAGCATGGGCGCGTTCGGCGGCGTTGAGCCGTTCGAGATTGGACAGAAATGGCGCCATCGATGCCGCCAGACTGCCCGGCATGACGCCGCGCGCTACGGCGTTGGCGTCATCCAGATTGCCGGTCATCGCCATAACGAACGCCCGCGCGCGCCACGCCGCCTGGTCGTTTCGCCTCATCAGCGGGTCGAGCAAGGCCATTGCCGACTGCCGGTCACCGGCAATGCCATAGCTCAGCGCCAGCCGCCGCGTGACTTCGGCATCCGGGCCGTTGCGCAGCGCCAGCGAATAATCGCGCTGCGCCAGCCGGTTGTCGCCGCGCAGATCGTAAGCCAGCCCGCGATCCTTGGCGATCGACAATTCGTCGATGCCCAGCCCCTGTGCTTCGGCGAAATATTTGAGCGCCTCGTCGGGCCGTTCGAGCATCACCAGGCTCGCCGCCAGACCCGCCTTGGCGCGGCCGTTGCGCGGATCGATTCCGCTGGCGCGGCTGAAAAACCCCAGCGCCGCATTGGGATCGCCCGCGTCGAGCGCGGCACGACCCGCCCCGAGCAGCGCGGTCATGTCGCGCGGATTGCTCGACAGCGTGCGCAGATACCCGGCGAGCGTGTCGATCGAACCAGACTGGGCCAGAACCGGCGCCGCCACGAGCGCCAGCGCGAAAATACATGCGTGAAGCGGTGCGCGGATCATGTCAGCGGGCATAGTCGCGACGCGGCCCCACGCAAGGTGGCCGCGCGCTTAACGGTTGAGGAAGCGCGGCAAGTCGAGATCGTCCTCGCTCGCCGCCGGCTTTTCCCCGCTCGACGACCGCGCGAGATTCGACATCCGTTCGAACAGCGATCCACCGACCGCCTTGGCCGGATTGGCCGGTTCGGGCGTCAACCACGCGCTGCCCGGGCGGTCGATCGTCTGCCCGCCTTCGTCGGTGCCATAATCCGCCGCTGCGGCGGCGGCTTCGGGTTCGTCGTCGAGCATCGCCATATCGTCGAGCAGCAGCTCGTCACCGGCATTGCCCTCGTCGCCGGTCGTGACGTCGTCCGCCGCGGCAGCCTGCGGCTCTTCGGCCGCAACGGGTGCCGCCATCGAGAGCGTGGGCGCTTCGACCTTGCCCTTGAAACCCGGGAACGCGAACACGCGCGCGGGTTCGGCCTGATTATTCTGCTCGGCCTCGATGCCGGTGGCGACGACCGAGACGCGGATTCTACCTTCCAGTGCGTCGTTGAACGCCGAACCCCAGATGATATTGGCGTCGGGGTCGACCAGTTCCTTGATGTGGCTGGCGGCCTCGTCGACTTCCATCAGGCGCATGTCCTCGCCGCCGACGATCGACACGATGACGCCCTTGGCGCCTTTCAGCGACACGCCGTCGAGCAACGGGTTGGCGATCGCCTTTTCCGCCGCTTCGATCGCGCGATTTTCGCCGGTCGCTTCGCCGGTGCCCATCATCGCCTTGCCCATTTCGCCCATCACCGAACGGACGTCGGCAAAGTCGAGGTTGATCAGGCCCGGCATGATCATCAGATCGGTGATGCCGCGCACGCCCTGTTGCAGGACTTCGTCGGCCATCTGGAACGCTTCCTTGAACGTCGTCGACGGCGACGCGATCAGGAACAGATTCTGGTTGGGAATGACGATCAGTGTGTCGACATGCTTTTGCAGCTCGGCAATGCCGGCTTCGGCCGACTTCATCCGCCGCTGGCCTTCGAACGCGAACGGTTTGGTCACCACGCCGACGGTCAGGATGCCCTTGTCGCGCGCCGCCTTGGCGATGACCGGGGCCGCACCCGTCCCGGTGCCGCCGCCCATGCCCGCGGCGATGAAGCACATATGCGCACCTTCGAGCGCGGTCTCGAGCGTCTCGAGCGTCTCCTCCGCCGCCGCGCGCCCGATTTCGGGCCGTGCGCCGGCACCCAGTCCCTGGGTGATCTTGTGACCCAGCTGGATGCGCCGTTCGGCGGTCGATTGCTTCAGCGCCTGCGCATCGGTGTTGGCGACGATGAAATCGACGCCCTGGATCTTGCTGGCGATCATGTTCGCGACGGCGTTGCCACCCGCGCCCCCGACCCCAATGACGGTGATCATGGGCTTTAGTTCGTCCACCTCGGGCGGCAGAAATTCGATGCTCATCGGCGCAGTTCCTTCAACATCTTGTGGGCGCGGACCCCCAACATCGCAGTATCTATGACACAAAGCGATTCACCATACATGCGAAAATCGCAACCACCCGCAAATTTCTGTGGACGGTTCGGCGGCATCAATATCCGCTCTTGAACGCGGAGATCAGCCGCCCGAACATTCCGTCGGCCTTGGCGCGCTTGCCCTGAGCCTCGCCGACCGAGATGGCGCGCACATCCACGGGATCGGATGCGGCATAGGTCGCCAGCCCGACCAACGCCGCGAATGCCGGTCCGCTATGCGGTTCGGGCAGGCCGTTGACGCCCTTGGGCTTTCCGACGCGTACCACGCGGCCCAGCGCCGCCTGCGCATAATCGGCAATCCCCTTCAGCTCCGCGCCGCCGCCGGTCAGCACCACTTGCCGCCCGATCGGCCCGGTGAATCCGAGTTCGGTCAGCGCCGCGCCGACCTCGCCCATAATCTGTTCGAGGCGGCTGCGGATGACGGCGATCAGCGCGGCACGGGTGATGCGCGCGGTATCGGCGCCCTGCCCGTCGGCCTCGCGCGGACTCACCTCGATCATCTCGTGATTGTCCTTGGGACTGGGCGTCGCCGAGCCGTAACGGCATTTGAGGCGTTCGGCCTGCGCACGTCTTGTGGCAAACGCCGAGGCGATATCGTCGGTAATATCCGACGCGCCGAACGGGATCGACTTCAGCCCGACGAGCAAGCCGCCCGCCCACAACGACACATTGGTCACGCCTGCGCCCAGTTCGACCAACGCCACGCCCAGCTCACGCTCTTCCTCGCCCAACACCGCCATCCCGGCGGCCACCGGCGCCGCGACGATGGCTTTCACTTCGAGATGCGCCGACCGCACGCACAAATCCAAATTGCGGATTGGCGAAGGCTCGGCGGCGACGACATGGATGTCGACGCCAAGGCTGTCGGCATGGAGGCCGAGAGGCTTCTTCACCCCGCGCAGTCCGTCGAGCGTGTACAGCGTTGGCTGCGCGTGAAGCACCATCCGCCCTTCCGGATCGATCGAGCTGCGCCCATGCGCCAGCAAATCGTCGATATCGGTCTGCTCGATGCGATGCCCGCCCAAATTGGTCTCGACGCTCGCGAGTTTGGAGACCAGCCCGCCTGCGGAAAAACTCACCCAGACATCCTCGACGGTCAGGCCAGCGATCTTTTCGGCCTGCTCCACCGCCTCGCGCACCGCGCGTTCGGTCGCGTCCATGTCGGCGATATAGCCGCGCCGGACGCCACGGCTTTCGCGCTGGCCGGTGCCGAGCACGGTCAGCGGCTCGCCCTCCTCATTGCGTTCGGCGATCAGCGCCGACACCTTCGACGATCCGATGTCGAGCGCGGTGACCAGGTCTTCCTTGCGCGGCTGGGCCATTACCAGGCCCCCTCTTGTATCTGTCGCCCCTGCGCAGGCAGGGGCCTAGATAACCCCCCCAGCTGCAGCTGCATCTCGATTTGAGAGATCATCTGGACCCCTGCCTTCGCAGGGGCGACATGAATATTGGAGGAGGCTGAATACCTCACGTCGTCACCCCCGGCTTGTCAGCAGCAGGCACCGCAACCGCCGGAGCCGCCACGGGAGCCACAGCTTCGGGCACCGGTTTGGGTTGCGAGATCGTCGGCGCCGCCTGGCGTTTCACGCGCACGAACATCCGCGTCGGATCGCGCATGTCGAACCGCACCAGCCCGCGCCCGAGCAACCGGTCGCTCGCATCAAGCCCCTCGAATTTGGTCAGCGCGGTCGCGGCGGCGCCCTCCCCTTCGGGCAATGACAGCGTCTCGCCCGTCTGAAACTGGATATCCCACCGCCGGTCGCCGATCCATGTCGCCGCGGCGATCAGCGGCTTCAACCGCGTCGCTCTGGCCAACAGCGCGTCGAGCGCCTTGGCCTGCCCATTGGCATCGGGACCGATCAGCAGCGGCAGGTTCGGCGCATTGTCGGGCGACACACGCGCCAGCGGCACGCCCGTCGCATCGATCAGAGTCAGCTGCCCGGCATGCTGCCAGATCGCCGCAGGTTCGCGCTCGATAATATCGACGACCAGCGTATCGGGCAGCCGTCGCGACACCCGCGCGTCGGCAATCCAGCCAAAGCCGAGCAGCCGGTGCCGCACCGCCGCCAGATCGACATCGGTCATCGCCGCGCGCTGTTGATCGAGCGCGATGTTATACACCGCAAGGCGGTCCATATGCTTCACGCCGGTGACCTGCACCCGCTTCACCGCGAAGCCGAGATTGGCGACGCTTTCGCTGATCCCGCCGCGGATCATGGCGGGCACACCGGCGACGAACGCCACGCCGACGATCCCGCCCGCGATGATCAGCAGGATCGCCCAGGTCGCCAGGCGCTCCCACGCGCGGCTCGAAATCGGGACGAGGTTGAACGCGCGCGACATCATCCCCGGTTTTTTTCGCGCGCGACTTGGCGCCTTGCGTGCCGAAGCCTTTCGCGCTGGAGGTTTGCGCCCGATCGCCATGGCCGTCACGCTAGCGCCTCATCCAAAATCATCTGCACCAATTCGTCATAGCCGATGCCGACCGCCTTGGCCTGTTCGGGAACCAGGCTCAGCGGGGTCATCCCGGGCTGCGTGTTGACCTCGAGCAGATACAATCCCTCGACACCCTTTTCATCGTCCCAGCGGAAATCGGAGCGCGACGTGCCCTTGCAGCCGAGCACGCGGTGCGACCGGAGTGCGAGATCGAGACAGGCATCGGCAATCGCCCGGGGCACATTCGCGGGACAGATATGTTCGGTCATGCCTTCGGTATATTTGGCGTCGTAATCGTAGAAGCCGCTCTTGGGGCGGAGTTCGGTGACGCCCAGCGCCCGGTCGCCGAGGATCGCGGTGGTCAGTTCGCGCCCGCGAATAAACGGTTCCGCCAGCAGTTCGTCGAATTCCTGCCACGGCCCCTTGCTCTCGCGCGCAATCGGGTCGCCATAATTGCTCTCGGCGGTGACGATGGCGACGCCGACCGACGAGCCTTCGTTGACCGGCTTGAGCACGTACGGTCGCGGCAGCGGATCGCCAAGGTACAGGCTCTCGGTGCGCACGACGTGCCCGCCGGGCATGCGGATGCCATGCGGCAGCAGCGCCTGTTTGGTGAGTTGCTTGTCGATGGCGACCACCGACGTGGCGAGGCCCGAATGGGTGTATTTTAGCCCCATCAGGTCGAGCAGCCCCTGCACCGACCCGTCCTCGCCCGGCGTGCCGTGCAACGCGTTGAACACGACATCCGGCTTCACCTCGGCGAGCCGCTGCGCCACGTCGCGGCCCATGTCGATGGCGACCGCCTCATGCCCCAGCCGCGCAACCGCCTCCGCCACACCCTTGCCGGTGACCAGTGACACCTCGCGCTCGGCACTCCAGCCGCCCATCAGGATCGCGACCTTCATTTGCGGCCCACCCGCTGAATTTCCCACTCCAGTTCAACCCCAGAATGCGCCTTGACCCGCGCCCGCACATCCTCACCCAAATCCTCGATATCGGCGCTCGTCGCGCCGCCGGTGTTGAGCAGGAAATTGGTGTGCTTCTCGCTGACCTGCGCCCCGCCGCGCGTGAGACCGCGACAGCCTGCGGCATCGATCACTTGCCACGCCTTGTCGCCCTCGGGGTTCTTGAACGTCGAGCCTCCGGTTTTGGATCGCAACGGCTGCGATGCCTCGCGGCTCGCGGCGATGCGGTCCATCTCGGCCTGGATTGCCGCCGGTTCCCCGGCGCGGCCCTTGAACGTGGCGGACACCACGATTGCGCCTTCGGGCAAATCTGAATGGCGATAGGTATAGCCAAGATCGCTGCCCGCCAGCGTCACCAGCTCACCCGAGCGCAGCACGACATCGCAGTCGACCAGCACGTCCGAAGTCTCGCTGCCATAAGCGCCGCCATTCATCCGCACGAAGCCGCCGACCGTGCCGGGGATCGAGCGCAGGAATTCCAGACCCGCAATCCCCGCATCGCGCGCGGTGGACGAGACGAGAATGCCACTGGTGCCGCCACCGGCGGTCAAGGTCAGCCCATCGGTCGATGTCTTGGCAAATGCCTTGCCCAGCCGCACGACAACACCCGGGATGCCGCCATCGCGCACGATCATGTTCGATCCGAGGCCCAGCGCCATCACCGGCGTCTCCGAATCGAGTGCGCGCAGGAAATCCTGCAAATCGGCGACGTCGGCCGGCTCGAACAGCGTATCCGCCGGCCCGCCGGTCTTGAACCAGGTCAGCGGCGCGAGCGGGGCGTTTGGTGTCACTCGGCCGCGCGTCGCCCCGGCGAAGGCCGGGGCCGCTGGCGAGGACGCGCGACCGTTCGTAACGGCCCCGGCATCCGCCGGGGCGACGGCTGTCATTCCGCTCATGCCGCCAGCGCCTTGGGCAATCCGGCCGCCCATTTCGTAATGTCGCCCGCGCCGAGGCACACGACCATGTCGCCTTCCAGCGCCTCGGCCCTTAGCGCCGCCGCCAAGCCGTCTTCATCGGTCACGGTCGCCACCGCGCGATGTCCGCGTTCGCGCAGTTTCTGCGCCAGCGTCTCGGCATCCACGCCCGGCACTGGCAACTCGCCCGCCGCATAGACCGGCGTCACATAAACCGCGTCGGCATCGTTGAACGCACCGGCAAAATCGTCCATCAACTCGCCCAAGCGCGAATAGCGATGCGGCTGGACCACCGCGATCACACGCCCCGTCGCAGACTCCCGCGCCGCCGACAGCACCGCTTTGATCTCGACCGGATGGTGCGCGTAATCGTCGATCACCGTCACGCCATTGGCCTCGCCGACGCGGGTGAAGCGCCGCTTGACCCCGCCGAACCCGGCAAAGCCCTGAGCAATACTGGCATCTTCGACGCCCATTTCCAGCGCCACCGCCACTGCCGCCAACGCGTTCTGGACATTGTGACGTCCGGCCATCGGGAGCGTCACGTCATGGATTGTGCGCACGCTCTCGTCACGGCCGCGCACGGCCACGTCGAAGACGTTGCCGGCCGGGCTGGTGCGAATGTTGAGTCCGCGCACGTCGGCCTGTGCTGAAAAACCATAAGTCACCACGCGCCGGTCGCGGATGCGCGGGAGCAGCGCCTGCACTTCGGGATGGTCGAGGCACAGCACCGCCGCGCCGTAGAACGGCACATTCTCGATGAATTCGACATAGGCGTCCTTCGCCGCGTCGAACCCGCCATAATGGTCGAGATGTTCGGGATCGATGTTGGTCACCACCGCGATGGTGCCGTCGAGGCGCAGAAAACTGCCGTCGCTCTCATCCGCCTCGACGACCATCCAGTCCGACTGGCCGATTCGTGCGTTCGACCCGTAACTGTTTATAATCCCGCCATTAATTACCGTGGCATCGATCCCGCCGGCGTCGAGCAGCTTGGCCACAAGGCTGGTCGTCGTCGTCTTCCCATGAGTCCCCGCCACCGCGACGGTCGACTTGAGCCGCATCAGCTCGGCGAGCATTTCGGCGCGGCGGACCACCGGAATGCGGCGGGCATAAGCCGCCTCGACCTCTGGGTTCGTCTTGCGGCTGACCGCGGTCGAGGTGACGACCACCGCCGCTTCGCCCAGATTGTTCGCATCATGCCCGATCGCCACCGGGATGCCCTTGGCGCGCAGACCTTCGACCACATAGCCCTCGGCCATGTCGCTGCCCTGCACACGGTAGCCGAGATTGTGCATCACCTCGGCGATGCCCGACATGCCGATCCCGCCGATGCCGACGAAATGGACGATGCCGATATCGGTCGGCACGCCCCTCATGCCGGCACCGGTTGAAGTTTGGCGGCCCCGACCAATTGTGGCGCGGTAGTATTGTCGAGGCTTTCGACCAGATCGGCAAGCAGACGCACCGCCTCGGGCCGCCCGACCGACAGTGCGGCGGCGGCAGCTTCGGGCAGGCGCGCGGCCAAATCCGCGATCGCGTCGGCGAGGCGTTGCGGCGTGATATGCGCCTCGGTCAGCACGATCGCGCCGCCCGCGTCGGCCATTTCGCGGGCATTGGCGGTCTGATGATCGTCCATGGCGCTGGGCAAGGGAATGAGGATCGCCGGGCGCCCAGCCGCGGTCAGTTCGGAAATTGTCGAAGCCCCCGCGCGCCCGATTACCAAATGCGCCACCGCGAGGCGTTCGGGCAGATCGGTGAGATAGGTCGCAATCTCCGCCTTGATGGCGAGTTTCTCGTATCGCGCGCGGACGGCATCCATGTCTTCGGCGCGGGCTTGCTGCACCACGCTGAGGCGCGAGCGAAGATTGTCGGGCAACAGAGCGAACGCTTCGGGCACGACGCGGCTCATGACGGTCGCGCCCTGGCTGCCGCCGGTGACGAGGAGGTGAAACGTTCCGCCCACCGCCGGATAAGGCCGCGTACCGATGGCGATCACTTCCGCGCGTACCGGATTGCCGACCAAGCGCACCTTGTCCTCGCAGCTTGCTCGCACCCGCGCTGTGTCGGGATAGCTCGTGGCAATCGCATCGACCCGCGCAGCGACCAGCCGGTTGACGCGACCGAGCACGGCGTTTTGTTCATGCACCGCAGTTTTCACACCCATGCCGAATGCCGCCGCCAGTGCGGGATAAGCGGGATAGCCGCCAAAGCCGATCACGGCCGCGGGCTTGCGTTGCTTGTACAGCGCCCTCGCCTGCGCCCGGCCCTGCATGATCGCACGCACGCCGGGCAGCCAGCTGGTCGGCCTTCCCGTCAGCCGCCCCGCCGGCAGCACATGCGTCGCCACGCCATCGAACAAGCCCGGAATCTTGCTCCCCCGCGCATCAGTGACCAACGCCACTTTGTGCCCACGGTCCTTCAGCTCGCGCGCAAGGGCATGCGCCGGGACCATGTGCCCGCCGGTGCCACCTGCCGCCAATACGAATAGCTTCGCCGTCAACGCGTATTCCACCTGACCACATAAGGAGACCGCGTCAGATACGGGTTGCGCCGGGTGAACGCCAGCAACAGCCCAAAGCCCATGCACAAGGCCAGCATCGACGAACCGCCATAGGAAATGAACGGCAGCGTCATGCCCTTTGACGGGGCGAGATGGACGTTAACCGCGATGTTAATCATCGCCTGGACCGCGAATTGGGTTGTCAGGCCCGCCGCCGCCAGCACGACGAACGGCTCATCTTCGTCGAGCAACTTGACGAACACGCGCACGACTATCGCGGTGAACAGGAGGGCCAGCGCGATGCAGGCGATCAAGCCGAATTCTTCACCGATTACGCTGAAAATGTAATCGGTCTGCGCCTCGGGCAGGTGAAACTTCTTCTCGCCGCCGCCGGGGCCGACGCCGAAGAAACCGCCGGCGACCAACGTCGCATGCGCACTGTCGACCTGATAAGTATCGCCCTGCTGGAACAGGAAATTGTCGATGCGCAACGTCGCCACCGGGTAGAACAGGTAGGCCATCACGATCCCGACGATCCCGCTGGCACCAAGCATGGCGAGGAGGCGGAAGCTGAGGCCTGAGAGCAACATCAGTGCCAGCCACAGGGTGCAAAACACCACTGTCTGCCCGAAATCAGGCTGCTTCATCAGCAAACCGCAGATGATCGCGGTGAGCACGAAGCTCAGCGGCGCGACGGGCAAGTTTTTGTCATGTTGCTTGAGGCTGAGCAGCCACGCCAGGCTGACGACGAAGAACGGCTTCAAAAATTCGGATGGCTGAAGCTCGCCAATGCCCAGCTCGATCCATCTTTGGGCGCCATTATGTTCGGCGCCGATCAGCGGCACTGCGGCGAGCATCACACTGAAAAACGCCGCACCCGCGAGGCTCAGGCGGCGCGCCGCATGCACCGGCAGCATCGATACGGCGATCATGGCGGGGATCCCGACCACGACCCAGGCGAGTTGCCGCCAGAAATAGTGCAGCGGCGCGACGACGACATTGCCGCCCGAATAGCGATCCGCCGCAGCTGGCGAGGCCGCCGCCACGGCGATCAGTCCTACCGCGATGAGGATGAAGGCGAGCATCAGCAAAACGCGGTCGATCTCCCAGAACCAGCGGCCCAAAGGCGACTGGTTTGACCGTCCGACGCCGCTCGACAGACGCGCTGTGACCCGCGCCGGTGCGGCGAGTGCTCCGCCCAATTTCATAGTGCCTCCACCAGGCGGCGAAACGTGTCGCCCCTGTCCTCGAAATCGCGAAACTGATCGAACGACGCGCAGGCGGGCGAGAGCAGGACGGTATCCCCCGCCTCCGCCACTGAAGCCGCGCTTTTCACTGCAACGTCGAGCGTCCCGCATTCCTCGACCGGCATGTGCGGGCGGAGGATGTCGGCAAACATCGCGCCCGCCTCGCCAATGGTGTGCGCCGAACGGACATGGGCAAAATGCGGCGCGCAGGCGTCGAGATCGTGCGTCTTGGCCTGCCCGCCCAGGATCCAGCGCACGGCCGGATAGGCCGCGAGCGCGGGCGCGGTGGAGTCCGCGTTGGTCGCCTTGCTGTCGTTGACGTAGAGGACGTCGTGGAGTGTGCGGACACGCTCCATACGATGCGGCAAGCCGGGGTAGGTGTCGAGGCCCGTGCGGATTTGATCGGCATGCAAGCCCAATATGCCACATGTCGCGATTGCGGCCGCCGCGTTCTGAAGATTGTGCGGACCTTGCAGACTAGGCCAATCCTTTTGACCGACAGGCATCTCACCTGGAATTACCATCGGCCTCCAAGTCCGCCCGCCTTCCGGCCGAGCATGGCCAAGGCTGTGAACATCGTTGGCGGGGAACGTCGGCGCTCCAATCGGTCGGTCTCGCAAGGACATAAGAAGCTGCCGAGTTGGACCCTCAACGTCTGTGATGACTGCCATCCCGGTTAGTTGCATTTTAAACAATCGCGCCTTTGAGGCGACATATCCCTCGAAGCCATCGTAGCGATCCAAATGATCCGGCGTCACATTGAGCAGCACCGCGACATTGCAATCGAGGGTGAAAGTCAGGTCGATCTGATAGCTCGACAGTTCGAGGACATAGACCCCACCGTCGGGCAACGGCTCCTGCCCCAGGATCGGCAGGCCGATATTGCCGCCCATCATCGTCGGGACGCCCGCGGTCTTGAGGATGTGGTGGACGAGGGCGGTGGTCGTCGATTTGCCGTTGGTGCCGGTGATGCCGACGACCTTGTGTGGCGGCAATTCGGCGCGGGCCTGCGCGAACAGTTCGATGTCGCCGATGACGGGCACGCCGTATTTCGCGGCATGGGCGGCGATCGGGTGGCGATTGAGCGGGACGCCGGGGGAAACGATGACGGCAGCGAAACCGGTGAGGTCGGTGCCGAGGATGTCCTCAACCACAAGACTGCCGTCACCCCGGACTTGATCCGGGGTCCACTTCTCAACTTGCGGTGACACCTCGCGTGGAGGGGTGGATCCCGGATCAAGTCCGGGATGACGAGTAAGGTCTAGGCGGGCCTTTTCATCGGAATCCCATGCGAGAACTTCCGCCCCGCTCGCCAGCAAGGCGTCGACCGTCGCGCGGCCCGAGCGTGCCAGCCCGAGCACCGCAAAGCGTTTACCGCGCCAGGTGCTGCTGGTGATCACCGGAGCTTGAGCGTCGACAGGCCGGCGAGCGCCAGGACCAAGCTGATGATCCAGAAGCGGATCACCACGGTCGGCTCGCTCCACCCCAATTGTTCGAAATGATGGTGGATCGGCGCCATCTTGAACACGCGTTTGCCGGTGCGTTTGAAAAAGAACACCTGGATGATGACGCTCAGCGCCTCGACCACGAATAGCCCGCCGACGATGCCCAGCACCAGTTCGTGATGCGACGTCACCGCGAGCGTCCCAAGCGCGCCGCCGAGGGCCAAGCTGCCGGTATCACCCATAAACACCGCCGCAGGGGGCGCGTTGAACCACAGGAAGGCGAGCCCCGCTCCGACGATCCCGCCACAAAAGATCGCCAGGTCGCCCGCACCCGGCACATGCGGGATGCCGAGATACGTTGCGAACTTCGCATTGCCTGCCAGGTAAACGATGATCATGAAGGTCACGCTGGCGATGATGACGGGCATCGTCGCCAGGCCATCGAGCCCGTCGGTCAGGTTCACCGCATTGCCGAATGAAACGATCACGAAGGCTGCGAACAAGAAGTAGAATGGCCCCAGATCGGGGTGAAAATTGCTGAAGAACGGGACGTACAGCTCGGTTCCGTTGTGATGCGCGATGATCCAGGTGGCGATCAGCGCAATGACGAATTCGGCGACGAGGCGCATCCGGCCCGACACCCCGGCATGACTGTTCTTGCGCACCTTATCGAGGTCGTCGAGAAACCCGATGGTCCCAAAGCCGGCGGTGACCGCGAGGCAGGCCCAGACATAGGGATTGTTCAAATCCATCCACAACAAGGCGGAAATGAACAGCGAGGTCAGGATCATCAGCCCACCCATGGTCGGCGTGCCGACCTTGGCGAGGTGGGTTTGCGGACCGTCTTCGCGGATCGGCTGACCCTTGCCCTGACGGATACGCAGCCAGCCGATGAATTTGGGGCCGATCAACAGGCCGATAATGAGGGACGTCGCCACCGCCCCGCCGGTGCGAAACGAAAGGTAGCGCAACAGGTTGAGGACGCTGGGAAAGCCCATCCAGTCGGCGATCAGATAGAGCATCGGTCCTCCTTCAGTGCCGCGATCAGGCGGCCGAGACCGACCCCGTTCGAACCCTTGACCAGCACTGCGTCACCGCCTTGCAGCACGGCCTTGAGGGCGTCGAGCGCGGTTTCCGCACTATCCACAGTTTCGACGCCCGTCTGCCCGGCGAGCGCGTCGGCCAGCGGTTTCATGCCATCGCCGACGAGAATCGCATGGGTGACGCCAGCCTCGATCACCGGCCCAGCAATCAGACGGTGAAGTTCGGCACTATCGTCACCCAGTTCGAACATTTCGCCGAGCACCGCGATGCGTCGCCCGGGCTCGTGGCCGAGGACCTTCAACGTCGCGGCCATCGACGCGGCGTTGGCGTTGTAGCTCTCGTCGATGATCGTCGCGCCGCGCGCATTGAACCGCGCGCCGCGCCCGGCGAGTCCTTCGAGTTCGCCCAGCGCCAGCGCGGCGATGCCAATGTCGCCACCCAGCGCCTCGACCGTGGCCAGCACGCCGAGCGCGTTCGACACCCAATGCGCGCCGGGCTGATTGAGGCGAAACGAGACTTGGCCCGACAGAAGGTGCGCGGTGAGTTGCGTACCGCTGGCGTCCGCAAACACATCTTCGGCGCGGACCAGTCCGCCCTCGCCGAACGTAACGATTGCCGCACCAGCGTCCTGCGCCTTGGCGATAATGCGGTCGGCATGCGCGGCGTCGGCGGGGATAATCGCGGTGCCGCCGGGTTCAAGCGCTTCGAAGATTTCGGCCTTGGCATCGGCGATGGCTTCGAGGCTGCCGAGGTGTTCGATATGCGCCGGCGCGATGGCGGTGATCAGGGCAATATGCGGGCGGACCATGCAAGTCAGTGAGGCGATTTCTCGGGCATGGTTCATGCCCATTTCGAACACGCCGTAATCGCTGTTGGCGGGCATGCGCGACAGACTGAGCGGCACGCCGGTGTGGTTGTTGTAGCTTTTGACCGAGCGGTGGACCTTTACGCCCGGCTGTCGCGCGAGCGCCGCGGCGAGGGCTTCTTTGGTCGAGGTCTTGCCGACCGATCCGGTAACCCCGGCGATGCGCGCTTCGGTGCGGGTGCGCGCGGCAATGCCGAGGGCTTCGAGACCGCGCGCGACATCGGGAACGAGGATGTGCGGGCCATTGACGGGTTGCGACACCAAAGCGCCGGATGCGCCGCTTTCGAACGCACCCGCCACGAAGCGATGGCCATCGGTCGCGCTTCCCGGCATCGCCACAAAAAAGTCGCCATGCGTCACATCACGGCTGTCGAAGGTCACACCATCGACGGCGAAATCAGCGGACGCCGTGCCCCCCGTCGCGGCGGCGATGTCGGCGGCAGTCCACAGGCTCATGCGGCACACTCGCGCGCGACCTGAACATCGTCGAACGGCAGCACGCGATCACCGACGGTCTGGCCGGTTTCGTGACCCTTGCCGGCGATCAGGACGATGTCCTGCATGCCCGCCTCGTTGATCGCCGCGGCGATGGCGTCGCGACGATCGCCGATCTCCGTGGCTTCAGGCGCCTTGGCGAGAATCGCGGCGCGGATTTGCGCTGGATCTTCCGAACGCGGATTGTCGTCGGTGACGATGACGCGATCGGCCATCGCCTCCGCGATCAGACCCATTTCGGCGCGCTTGCCCTGATCGCGGTCGCCGCCTGCGCCGAAGACGAGGATCAGGCGGCCGAGCGCATGAGGCTTCAGCGCCGAAATCGCCGCCGCCAGCGCATCGGGCGTGTGGGCGTAATCGACATAGACCGGCGTCCCCGAACGGCTGATGACGGCGCGTTCGAGGCGACCGCGCACCGGCTGGACGCGCTCGAGCGCCTTCAGGGTTTCGCGCACATCGCCGCCGGTGGCGATCACCAGCCCGGCGGCTGTTAGCGCGTTCGCCGCCTGATACGCCCCGATCAGCGGCAAGCGGATCTGATACTCGATCCCGTCATGCTCGATCGTCAGTTCCTGGCCGAGTTGCGTGGGCGCACGCCGGAGGAGACGGAGAGTTCCTCCACGCGCGCCCACGCCGACCAGCCGCAGCCCCCGCGCGCGGGCCAGGTCGATCACACGATCCGATGCCTCGTCGTCCTGCCAGACGACCACCGTGCCATCGTCGCCGACGACTTCGGCGAACAGGCGCAGCTTCGCGGTGAGATAAGCTGCCATGTCATAATGATAATCGAGGTGGTCGCGGCTGAGGTTGGTGAACGCCGCCGCGGCGACCGGCAGCCCTTCGGTGCGATATTGATCCAACCCGTGGCTCGATGCCTCGAATGCTGCATGCGTCACGCCTTCGCGCGCCAGCCCCGCCATATTGGCGAGGAACGTGACGACATCGGGCGTGGTCAGCCCTGTGCGCACCTGTTCGTCGCCCGTCGTCACGCCCAGCGTGCCGATCGACGCCGCGCGATGCCCGGCGATGCGCCACAATTGCCGGGTCAGTTCGACGGTCGAGGTCTTGCCGTTGGTGCCGGTGACCGCGACCGTGACGGCGGGAAACGGTGCAAAGAATTGGGCGGCGAGCAGGGCAAAGGCGCGGCGCGGCTCGTCGGCGGGAATGTGCACCGCGCCGTCGACTTTGGCCTCGCGTCGCGCGACAATCGCAACCGCGCCGGCGGCTATCGCAGCAGGTATGAAATCCTCGCCATTGACGCGCAACCCTTGGAACGCGCCGAATACATTGCCCGGCGCGACTTTGCGATGATCGATCGCGAAGCCGGTGACGTCCGCGGCGTCGGTCGTGCCGAGGAGCTCGCCCAGCCGCATTATTGTGCCGCCAGCGCCGCCTGCGCCTTGGCGACCAGCGGCAAGAGGTCGGAGGTGTCGATGTCGCGGCCATTGTCCGGCCGGATGCCGAGCATCGGCCCGATCCGCGCAATGACTTTTCCGGCAACCGGCGCTGAGGTGTAAGCGGCGGTGCGCACACCATAGCTTTCGGCACTGCCCTTGGGGCTGTCGAGCATGGTCAGCACGACATATTTGGGCGCATCCATCGGAAAGGCCGCAGCAAAGGTCGTGACCTGCAGCGTCTTCGAATAGCCGCCATGGGTCGGCCGTTCCGCTGTTCCCGTCTTGCCACCGACGCGCAACCCATCGGCATTGGCGAATTTACCCGTGCCGTATTGGACGACCATGCGCAGCAGCTGGCGCATCCGGTCGCTCGCCGCCTGACTGAACACGCGCGAGCCCTGCGGCACCTTGTCGGGCGAGAGTTTCATCAACGTCGCGGGACGCCACACGCCGCCATTGACCAAAGCCGCATAGGCAGTCGCCAATTGCAGCGGGGTGATCGCAATGCCGTGGCCATAACCGGTCGTCATCACCGTCGTCCGCGCCCAGAAGGTCGGCCAGATCGGATGGCCACGTTCCTTCAGCTCGATATCGGGCGGGCCGTCGAAATGCAGGCGGCGGAACATGCCCTCCATGCGGTCCTTGCCCAATTGGTCGGCAATCTGCGCGGTGGCGATGTTCGATGAGTGGATCAGGACTTCGGGCACGGTGTACCAGCGGCCGGGTTCGTCGTCGTGAATGGTAAAGCCGCCGACATGCAGATTGGCGCTGGCATTGTAACGCGTCGCCATCGACATGATCGTCCCCGAATCGATCGCATTGGCGACGGTCAGCGGCTTGAAGGTCGAGCCCAGCTCATAAACCGATTGCGTCAGATTGTTGCGCCGGCGGTCGTCATTGGCGCCGCCCGCGCTGCTCGGCAGGTTGGGGTTATACGTCGGCAGCGAGACCATCGCGATGATCTCGCCAGTGTGCACATCCATGACCAGGCCCGTGGCGCCGACCGCTTGCTGCTTGGTCATCGCGTCTGCCAGCTCCGCCTCGAGCACCCCCTGCACGCGCACGTCGAGCGCGAGTTGCAACGGGTGGCCCTTCATCGCCGGATCGCGCAGCCGTTCGTCGAACACGCGCTCCAGCCCCGTCGCGCCGCGTCCTTCGAAGTCGGCATAGCCGAGGACGTGCGTGGCGAGGCTGCCCTGCGGATAGAGCCGCTGCGGCTCTCGCGCGAATTCGATTGCGGGTTCGCCGAGCGCGTTGACCTGGGCCACCAATTCCGGGAGCGCCCGGCGGCGGAGATAGGTGAAACGCGTCTTCGATTTGAGGATTGCGAGATATTCGGCCTCGCTTCGTTCGGGCATCAGCGCCGCCAGCTTCGGCGCGAGATCCTCCGGACGCGTCAGCAGCACGTTGGCGTGGATGCCGATCGACCAGGCATCGATCGTCTGGGCCAGCACCTGACCGTTGCGATCGACGATATCGCCGCGCGCCGCAATACGAGCGGCGATGATGCCCGGATCATCGGCGAACAGCCCGAAACCGATGATCCGCGCCACGATCACCAGGCTGCCAAAAATAAACAGCAGCAACAGCATCATAAGCCGCTGATGCGCGACGAGCAGGGTTTGATGGCGCTCGGCGCCCTCGCGTGGACGTGCCGGGGCGACGGCTAGGCTTGTCACCGACCGCCTTCGGCACGCGCCGCCTTGGCCAGCGAGGCGAGCGTGCCCGTCTGGAGCACGGATTTTTTGCCGGCAGACGAGGCCGCCGGGACAACCGTCTTGGTCTTCGCAATCGCCAGCGGGCGAGCCGTGTCGATTGCCGGGGCAACGGTGGTGAAGGCGACTTTGCGAACTGTCGGCGCGGGCGCGCGACCTGCGGGGACAAGCTCAGGCGAATAGGTCGCGTAATGCAGATTGGCCGCAATTTCGGGCACCGGGCGTGCGGGCGCAGTCGGAACCGCAGGCGTCAAGCGCGGCGCTGGCTTTTGCACCGTTGCGTTGACGGCGATCAGTTGCGTCGGACCCGCGACGCGATCGAGCGTCGAGGCGTCCAGCGAGGCGAGCTGGACACTGCCCTGCAGGAACTGGTTGGCCTTGGGCGCCGACAAAGCAAGCACTTCGCCATTCCATTGCTCGAGCTGGCGCTGCGACCCGCGTGTGCCGAGTTCGGTCTTCAACCGCCGCATATCTGCATGGACCAGCGCGATCCGCATTTCTGTGGCCTCAAGCCGTCCGCGCTCGGCGGCGACCTGTCCGGAAATCAAGTACAGGCCGGTCGCGGCGGCGGAGATGCCCAGCGACCAGGCGACAGCACGAAAACGCATCATCGCAAATCTCCTGCAGAGCCCCAGGCGGGGGCGGCGGTGCGCCGGGCGGAGCGCAACGTGGCCGAGCGCGCGCGGGGGTTGCGCAAACACTCGGCCACGCCCGCACGGACGGCTTTGCCGACCGCTTCGAAGGATGGTGGGGGCCCATCACTCCGCTCGGGAAGATGTCGGGAAGCAGCGGGCGTGCCTCCCGAACGACGACGGAGGAACGTCTTCACGATCCGGTCCTCCAAACTATGAAAGGTCACGACGGCAAGGCGACCGCCGGGTTTCAAGGCGCGCTCGGCGGCCTCCAGCCCCTGTTCGAGCTCGTCCAGCTCGCGGTTGATGTGGATGCGCAGGCCCTGAAACGTCTTGGTCGCAGCATCTTTTTTCGCACCCGGCTTCTGGCCGATTGCTTTCCGGACGATGGTTGCGAGCTGCAGCGTGGTTTCGACCGGGCGTCCGGCGACGATCGCACGGGCGATCCGGCGCGACTGCGGTTCCTCGCCATAACGATAGATGACGTCGGCAATGGCCGCTTCCTCGGCGGTGTTGACGAAATCCGCCGCGCTCTCGCCCGCCTGCGCCATGCGCATGTCGAGCGGGCCGTCCGACTGGAACGAAAAGCCGCGTGCCGCCTGGTCGAGCTGCATCGACGACACGCCGATATCGAGCATTACCGCATCGGCGGGACCAGCCTCGTCGAGGTTGGAGAAATCGTCATGGACCATGCGGAGGCGCGGATGGGTCTCGGCATCGCGGATTGCGTCGGGATCGCGGTCGAAGCCGATAACGTCCGCGCCACGATCGAGCACCGCACGGGCATAACCGCCCGCGCCATACGTCCCGTCGATGACCAACTCACCCGGCTTCGGATCGACCGCGCTGACGACTTCGTCGAGCAGGACCGGATTGTGCCGCGCGGTCATGCGATCCCCCGCTGCGCCAGAAGCGAGCGGACGGCGCGCTGGACGATGGCGTCCTTGCCGCTGTCCAGCACCCGCTGCGGGTTCCAGATCGCGAAATGATCGCCTCGACCAAGGAAGAAGGCGAGATCGGTCAGTCCCGCTTCTTCACGAAAGAATGGCGGAATGATGAATCGCCCGGAAGAATCGAACGGCAATTCTTCGGTGATGCCGAACATCACATCGGCCGACACCGGCAGGTTCGGCTCGCGATTCTGCTCCAGAGCGCGTTCGCGTTCGCGCTCCATCTTTTCATAGTCCACTTCCGACTGGCCGATGTCAGAGCCGGTCACGCAGCCGTCCGCTTCATTGATCCCGAGCAGGACGATCTTTTCGGTGCTGTTGCGTTCGATCATGGCGCGCAGCGATGCGGGAATGGCGACGCGACCCTTCGCGTCGATCCCCTGCAGTCCCTGACCCCTGAACCGTCCGCGAATTGCCACTTACCCCGCCTCAATCCCTGCGGGGTCGGGCTCTCGGCCCGTCTCGACATGCGTGGCGTGGCCGGGGAGCCTCTCCCCAGCCGGGGGACATATCAGGGGATACAGCGGGTCACAACGGGATTTCGCGGGAAATTACGGGATTAATGCCCTTGGCAAGGATTACTGGTTGATGTTGGCCTTATGATCTTGATCAGGTCTGCCTTAGTCTATTTTGTTGCACTGCAACATTTTGCTTGAAATCAGTTCAGAAGGCACTTATTGTGCAATGCAGCATTAGTGAGTGAGGTTGAATCACATGGCCGATTCGAAGTCAACAAAACCCGTTGCCAAACAACCCGCTCCAAAGGCGGTTAAGCCAGCAATCAAGAAGGTTGCTCCGGCCGCCAAGGTGATCGCGCCGGCCGTTGCAAAGACGGTCGCACCCGCACCGGTTGTCGCGCCGGTGGCGATCAAGACTGCGCCGGTCGCTCAACCCGTTTCCGTGGCGCCCGTCGCCGCACCCGTCATCAAGACCCCGGCTGCGCCTGCGGCCGTCATCCAGAAGGAAACTACCATGAACGACACCGTCACCAAGTTCGCCGAAGACGCCAAGATTCGCACCGAAGCCGCCATCGGCGACTTCCAGACCCGCGCCAAGGCTGCGGTCGAAAAGGGCCAGGCCGGCCTGGGCGAAGCGATGGAATTCAGCAAGGGAAACATGGAAGCAATGGTCGCGTCGGCCAAGGTTGCCGCCAAGGGCGCGCAGGACATTGCCAGCTACACTGTCGAATATGGCAAGGGCGCCGTGGAAAAGGCCGTCGCCGACACCAAGCGCCTGTATTCGGTGAAGTCGCCGGCCGAGTTCTTCTCGCTGCAGACCGAAATCACCAAGGGTGCGGTCGATGAAGCCGTCGCCCAGGTTTCGAAGTTCACCGAAAGCTATCTGAAGCTGGTCGGCGAAATGGTTCAGCCGCTGTCGAACCGCTACGCGCTGGCCGCCGAAAAGGTAAAGACGGCCGTCGCTGCCTAAACCTTCGCAGCTTACAAGATCGAAGGGCCGTGCGGAGCAATCCGCGCGGCCCTTTTTCTTTGCCTCGCAGCCTAATGGTTCGAAGCCCAGGCCACTGCAGCCTTGGGGTATAACAGCTTGAGCCCTTGATCCCCCTCCGAAGCACTCCCCAGCAGCCCGTCCTTCACCTGCGCCGCGGTCAGGGTTGGTTTGACCGCCAACATCTGGGCGGCGGCACGCGCGACCAAAGGCGCGGCCATCGAGGTACCCGATTCGTGCACCACGATATCGCCGGGCCAACGCAGTTTGACCGCCTCGCCTTGCGCATAAAGATCCACGCTCTTGCCGAACACCGTGAACGACGTGGGACGCCCATTCGTGCCCGTCGCCCCGATATGCATCAGGTTGGGCAGCTGGAACTTCTCGGTCGCATCGGCCTGAATATCGTCGGCCTGATTGCTGTTACCGGCAGCAACGACGAACAGTATGTTCGGCGACGATCGCATGAGATCGCCTAATGCATCGGCAATGGTCTTCTGCATCGCAATGCCGCGCATCTTGGCCTTTGCCTGATCGGTTTCCACCCCGAGATCGAGCAATTGCTGCGTGATTTCGTCGGCGGTCAGGCCCCAGCTCATGCTGACCACGCGGACGTCGGTCCCGCGCATCCGCGGCCCCGAACGCTTGATCGCATCGGCCCAGCGCGCAACCACCGCCTCGTCATAGGCCAACGGCAGCTTGTTCTCGCCAAAGCCCCAAGGCAGCGCGGCCAGATTGTATAGTCGGACATACGGCGCCTCGTCGGCGATCTCGCTGGCGCAGGCGGTGCCATGATTGCGGCCACCATTTTCCTGCCCGGCGTTGACATCGTCGCCTTGGTCCGACGTGTTGGCGTTGCGCCCGCGCTCCGCAAACAAAACAGCCTCTGGTGTGTCGAAACCGAAGCGCAAATCGAGTTCGCCTTTGTCGAACGCCATCTGCGCCGCCATGCGGGATCGAAGGAACTTACTCGGCAGCATGATCGAACTGGTGCGCGGTCGAAGCGCAATGTCGTAGGTCGGGCCGTTCCAATCGTCCGCGACGCCATTGCCGTCATTGTCGCGCCCGTCGAGCGGCTCTGCCGGATCGTGCGCCAACTGCCCGGGGAACAGCGTGCCGTCATATCCCGAATCCCATACTGCAACGACAACCGGCTTGGCGGTGACGAACGCCGACGCCTCGGGCTGACGCTGCGGCCAGATATCGATCGGCCTGTTGGCCGGCGCATCAAGCCACGCGCGCCCCGCAGCCACGAATTGCGCGCGACAGGGCGGCAAAGCCGTCGCCCCGACGCGCCATAATGCGAGAGTAAGACCCTGCGCCACGTTGAGCGAGCCGCGCTGGCGGGCAGGCGGATCGAGCCGGCCAACGGCCGTACCCGCGAAATAGGGAACGCTGGCGACCTGCAGCGCGCCGAATGTGCTGAGAAACTGGTCGCGAACAACCGCCGGATCGGCCCCCGCGAGAATATCGGTCATATGCGTCGCAGCCACATCGCAGCGCCTATTGTCAGGCACGCCAATCTGCACGGTCGCCAGGTCGGTGCTGAGCGCACCCAGCCGCTTGGTTTGCGGTTTGGTCTGCATCGCGCGGTATTCGGCGATCAGGCGCACCGCGTCGTCTTTGCGCTCATCCAGGATCGCCACAGCGGCGAGGCCGATGACGATCTGACCACGCAGCTGCGTGTCCTGCACGTCGTAATCGCGCAGCACGCGCTCGCCTTCCTTGCGCAACGCAGGCAGCATGGCGAGAAACGCCGGCGTCGCCATAACCTCGCTGGGCGGCTGGCTGAACGCAAAACGCACGGGGGGCAGATCGGATGAGGAGCGGATAGCCGGGCGGTCGGCAGCCAGGCTGGGCACGCTAAACATCAAAGCAGTCGCGGCGACGATGGTCTTCACAAAAAATCTCCCCCGGTTGCGAGCCTTATTAAATGTGACGCACAATTGGTTGCAAGCGCCGCTATGCTGATCGCCGGGGCGCCGTGTCACAATCTTTGCCATCGGACCTTGCCCGCACCCGTGGTGACGCCTTATCTTCCGGCGTGATGATCACGATGAACGACAGACGCCGCAGCGACGACAAGGACGGCACCGGCGTGGGGCTGGCCACGCGCACGCGTGCCAAGACCAAGGAACCGGCGCAATATAAAGTGCTGATGCTCAACGACGATTACACGCCGATGGAGTTCGTCGTGTTGTGCCTGCAGCAGTTTTTCCGCCTGAGCATGGAGGATGCGACGCGTGTCATGCTGCATGTTCACCAACGCGGCGTCGGGGTGTGCGGCACATTCACATACGAAGTGGCGGAAACCAAGGTGACGCAAGTGATGGATTTCGCGCGCGAAAATCAACACCCACTGCAATGCACGCTGGAAAAAGCGTAACCGCCTAACGCGATTCCTCGCTGGCGTGTTCGTCGGATATGCGCGCCTGTTCTGCGGCCTGCAGCAGTAGTTCGGCGCTTTGCTGCGCGATTTCCGCCGACATGGTTGCAACCAGCCCGTCCGGGCCATTCAAAGTGACAAAACCGCCCGCGCCATGGACGTGGAAGGGTTCATCGATCGTCGTTTCCATTACCAACCTCCGACGCTTTTAACGATCCGAAGGGTAGAGGTATCCATCATCGAACTCGGCTTCGCGGTGCAATTGCGCCAAATCGAGAATCCGCACCGTGCCGCGCGAAAAGGTTACCACATTGCGCTCGCGCAGGTCGCGCAACACACGGTTGGTATGCACCGGGGTGATGCCGCACGCCGAGGCAATGTCGCTTTGCTGGAGGGGCAGCGCAAAGCTGCGTCCTTCGCTCAGCCCGACCATGCGCAGCCGCCGCTCGGTTTCCGCGAACAAATGGGCCACGCGGCCTGATGCGCCGAGACGGCCCAGCCGGAAAATCCATTCGCGGTGCATCGCGGCGTCGAGCAATGTCGAGAACCACATTTGACGCGCGAGATTGGGAAATTCGACGATCAGACGCTCGATCGCTTCATGCGTAAACCTGGCAACCTTGACCGGCGTCATCGACCCGACATCGTGATCGAGCACGCGCAACGGAAACGAATGCAGATCGACGAAGTCACCAGGAACGTGCAGCGCAACCAATTGCCGCTCCCCATCCGCGCCATCCATATAGCGCGTCATGAACCCCTCAAGCAGCAACATGCAAGTCTCGACCCGCTTGCCATGCGGCACGATGATCTGGCGGGCCGGAAACTCGACGATGGCATCGACCGACGCTTCCAGCGCGGCGAGTTCGCCGTCGCTTAATTCGCCGCGACGGCGACCGGCGAGGAACTTCTCCAACATGCGACGCGCCCCTTCCCGCAAACGTCGCGGCATCGGCGACGTTTGAGTTTGCAGCGCCATACCCTACGCCCATAATCCGTAAATTGATGCAAATCATTTGAGGAGTAACGGGCAGACTGGACCAGTCGTTCGCGCCCGCTACAACGCTGGACGATGGACCGTATCCACATCCGCGGCGGCAACCGCCTCAATGGCCGCATTCCGATTTCGGGGGCCAAGAACAGTGCGCTGACCTTGCTGCCCTGCGCGCTGCTGACCGACGAACCACTGACGCTGCGCAATCTGCCGCGCCTCGCCGATGTCGACAGTTTTGGGCATTTGCTCAATCAGCTTGGTGTCTCGACGATGATTGAGGGTGCCCGGCCCGAGGATTTCGGGCGGGTGATGACCGCGCGCGCCGGGCGGGTCACCGCCACGACCGCGCCCTATGACATCGTTCGCAAGATGCGCGCGTCGATCCTCGTGCTTGGACCGCTGGTCGCGCGGATGGGTGAAGCGACCGTGTCACTCCCCGGCGGCTGCGCGATCGGCAACCGCCCGATCGACCTGCATTTGAAGGCGCTCGAAGCGTTCGGCGCGAATGTCGAAATGGCCGCGGGCTATGTGAAGGTCTCGGCCCCCGGTGGACGCGTGCCGGGCGGAACGATGGTGTTCCCGGTGGTCAGCGTTGGCGCAACCGAGAACGCTTTGATGGTTGCCGTCCGCGCCAAGGGCACCTGCGTCATCGAAAACGCAGCGCGCGAGCCCGAGATTGTCGATCTGTGCAACTGCCTCGTCCGCATGGGCGCGAAAATCGACGGGATCGGCACATCGACTCTGACTATTGAAGGCGTCGACCGGCTGCATGGGGCGACCTATGCCGTCATGCCCGACCGGATCGAGGCGGGCAGCTATGCCTGCGCCGTCGCGCTGACCGGCGGAGCGATCGAGCTGACCAACGCCGACGCCAGCGAAATGGGCGCGACGCTCGACGCGCTCAAATTGGCCGGTGCCGACGTCCGCGTCGAAGGCAGTTCAATCCATGTCTCGTCGGATGGCCAGCTAAGCCCGATCGACCTCGAAACCCTGCCCTACCCGGGGTTTGCCACCGATATGCAGGCGCAATTTATGGCGATGCTGACGCTGGCATCGGGTGAAAGTCATTTGACCGAAACCATCTTCGAAAATCGCTACATGCACGTCCCCGAATTGGCGCGAATGGGCGCGGACATCACCGTCAACGGACGCAGCGCGACCGTCCATGGCGTCGATGGTCTGACCGGTGCACAAGTCATGGCGACCGACCTGCGCGCCTCGATGAGCCTGATCATCGCTGGCCTCGCCGCAGAGGGAGAAACGAAAGTCAGCCGCGTCTATCACCTCGATCGGGGTTACGAACGGCTTGAGGAGAAGCTGTCCGCCGTCGGCGCGGATATCGAGCGAGTCAGCGACGGTTAGGGTACAAAATCCGGCTGGGCTTCTGGCGCCGCCGCTTTGAACGCTGGTAGTTCGGCGCACGCCGCCTCAATCTCCAGGATCCGCGGCCAGCGCAATTCCGCCCCGAAACGCCGCGCATTCGACAATTGCGGGACCAGCAACACATCGGCCATCGTTACTTTGTCGCCGAAGCAGAACGGCCCCTCTTGCCCGGCGATCAGCGCGTCACACGCTTCGAGCCCGTCCTCGATGATCCGCGCCGCCCAGGCGTCGATCCCGTCCTGATCCTGTCCCAGTGCGCGAAGCATTTTGAGGACTTTCAGGTTCTGCACCGGGTGCACGTCGCAGGCGATCACCTCGGCAACGGCACGGACCTGCGCGCGGGCGATCGGATCGGCGGGAAGCAAGGCGGGTTCGGGATGTGTTTCTTCCAACCATTCGAGAATCGCCAGACTTTGCGTCAATGTCGTCCCGTCATCGAGTGTGAGGGCCGGAACAAAACCCTGAGGATTGACTGCCTGGAACCCACCTTCGAGCTGCGCGCCCTGACCCAGATGAATCGGGACCGTATCGAACGGCACGCCTTTGATCGTCAGACCCAGCCGCACGCGCCACGACGCGGTCGAACGCCAATAGCCGTAGAGCGTCATGTCATTCTCCAATGGCGGTCTTCGCCGGTGATTGTGCCGAATTGGCCGACCGGCTCACCCGTACCGCTGGTCAACCAGGCGATCAGATCGCCATCGGCGCGATCGATGCGCGCCAAGGTCCGCGCACCCGCACCGGTTCGTGCCACAACGACGCCGCCACGTGGTTCGCCATCGCGATCGTAGAAAACGGTGCAGGTTTCGATACTCGCCGGGCCACGGTAGTCCTCGTCAAGCAAGGGTATCGCGCCGCGCGCGCCATCCGCTTCGGCCTGGACATCATAGCCGCCGCGCCGTCGCTCGAACGGGCGGCCGGCGAGCGCGATACAATGGTTTTCGGTCGCAAAGCCGCCATTGGCGAACAGAAATCCCGTGCCCCCGCCGCGCAGCTTGAGCGTCATCGCGGCGACCGCGTGACTCATATAGTTGCCGATCGGCCCGCCGCCAAAGGTCAGCCCACCGACGACACTGGCGGGCTTTTCGAGCGGCCAATGGACGATCCGCCGCGCCATTTTTGGAACGCAGGGAAAACAGCTGTACAGCTCGACATGGTCGAACGCATCGAGCGTATTCGCCGCCAGCGTTGCGCCGATCGACGACGCCATACTGACGCTGAAATCGTAGCGATCGCGTGCCAAAATGTCCGACGGCTCCTTCGCCGCTGCGCCGTCGCCAACGAACACCAGCAATTGCTCCGCGACCCCGCGCCGCCGCGCTTCGGCGAGGCTCGTGACGATGAATCCCGCGCCTTGGTTCACGCTCGAATTGGCGACCTGCAGCTTGGTGTAGGGAAAGGCGATCGGTCGGTTGGCGAGCGATGGCATGATGACCTCAGCCGCGCTGACCGCCGTTCGCAGCCAAGCCGCCTCGTTCGCCGCCGCGACTTCGGACATCCCCGCCCAGATCGCGCCAGACTCCCCCTGCGCTTCGGCGAGCGTCTGGCCCCATGCTGCGCGACAGGCATTTTCGTAAAGCGGATAAACATCGACCGGCGCGACCAAGCCATATTGCTGGGCATAAGTCGGATGCCCTTCGCGCCGCCGCGCCCGCACCGGGTCGACATTGACGCGCTTGCGCGCCGTGCGCAGCGCCTCGCCGCCCGTTACCAGCGCGATACGGCTTTCGCCGCGCTGGATCGCATCGGCGGCGTCGTTGAGGTAGCGGATCGGGGTATCGCCATGCGGCAATTTCGATTGCCGCGCACTGCCGGTCATACCGACGGCGTCCGCAATGCGCGGCGACAGATCGCCCAGATCGGGCCAGGCAATCTGCGTCACGACCGACAGGCTGTCCGCATCGGCTAGCACCCGCGCGCCCGCATCGTACTCCGCGCGCCGCAACGCCTCGATCATCATTTCGCCGGGATCGAGCCGATCCTCGCGGTCGTTGATCTGTCCGACGCCCGCGAGGACGGGGATGCGTTCGGGATCGAGGCTCACGCGCCATGCCCCCGCGCGAGGTATTCGTCCGACGCCATCTCGTGCAGGCGGCTGGTCGTCCGCTCGAACTCGAATTTGCCGTCGCCCGCGATATACAGGTCTTCGGGCACGGCATCCGCCGTCGCGATCAGCTTGACGTTATGTTCGTACAACGTGTCGATCAGCGTGACGAACCTTGCCGCTTCGTTGCGGCTTTCCGGGCCGAGGCGCGGAATGCCGACCAGGATCACGCTGTGATACCGCCGCGCGATGGTGAGGTAATCACTCGCTCCGCGCGCCTCGCCGCATAGCTTTTTGAAGCTGAACACGGCCACGCCCTTCAAACTCTTGGGAACGTGCAGCATCCGCCCGCCGCCCAGGTCAAGATCGGCGGAGGGAACATGCGCCGCATCCTCGGGCTCGAAATCGGTCAGCCGGAAAAACGCCTCGCGGACCTTGGCCGTCGCCTCGGGGCCGTTGGGGACATGCCAGCTCTCGACCCCCGCCAGCCGTTCCATGCGGTAATCGGTCGGCCCGTCGAGCGGCATCACGTCGAGAGATGCCTCGATCAGCGCGATGAACGGCAGGAACAACTGTCGGTTGAGCCCGTCTTTATACAGCCCCGACGGCGCGCGGTTGGACGTTGTCACAATGGTCACACCCGCTGCGATTAACCCGGTGAACAGCCGGGACATGATCGCGGCATCGGCCATGTTGTTGACGACCATTTCGTCGAATGCGAGGCAGCGCGCCTCGTCTGCCAGCGCCGCGACGACGGGCGCGATCGGATCGCCTATCTCCTTTGCGCGCTCGACCCGCAGGCGCTGGTGCACCTCGAGCATGAATTCGTGGAAATGCACGCGGCGCTTGCGGTCGATGTCGAGGCATTGAACGAACAAATCCATCAGCATGGACTTGCCCCGGCCAACACCGCCCCAGAGATAAAGACCGCGAACCGATTCTGCCCGACGACCGGTCAACCGCCACAACACGCTGCCGCGCTTGGGCACGGCCTCCAATTGCGTCTGGACGCTCGCCAGCCGCGCCGCGGCCTGTTCCTGTGCGACGTCGGGGCGCAATTCACCCGAAGCGACGAGTTGGCGATAGCGGTCGAGCACATTCACGAATGCCGCTCTCGCGAACCCGTGCGCGCATCGCAACGGCATTTTGTGTATCGGCGGCATTGATGAACGTTGACGACCTCGCTTTGGCCTTCTCCGCCGGTATCATTGGCGGCGCGATGAATGCACTAGCAGGCGGCGGCACGTTCGCCACGTTGCCCGCATTGATCGCGCTCGGCCTGCCCGCGAACATCGCCAATGCGACGAGCAATGTTGCGCTGCTGCCCGGTGCGGGGACCAGTGCATGGGCCTATCGCGATGAACTCGAACCTCTTGGCGGCATTTCGATCCGCACATTGGCCGCAATCACGTTTGCTGGCGGGCTCATCGGCAGCGTGCTGCTTGTCCTCACGCCTACCCGCGCATTCGACCTGATCATTCCGTGGCTGTTGCTGTTCGCGTTTTTCGTAATGGCGTTCGGACGCAGCGCATCGGCGTGGCTCAACCAGCGGGTAACCATTGGGGCCCGAACGCTCAAGTCCGTGCAGGCTTTGCTCGGCATCTATGGCGGCTATTTCGGCGGTGGCGTCGGGCTGATCACGACGGCGGTCTACGGCCTGCTCTCCGGCGCACATCCACGACAGCTATTCGCGCCGCGGACATTGATGCTGGCCGTCGCCAACCTTGCCGCGGCGATGGTGTTCATCGCGTTCGGCATGGTGCGATGGGCGGCGTGCCTGCCGATGCTGCTCGGCGCAGTCATCGGCGGCTGGGTTGGCGCGCGGCTGGGCAAGCGATTGCCGCACGGCGCGGTGCGGGTTTGGACGTTGCTGGTAACCGGCGTCACGACCGGCGTGTTTTTCTGGCGCGCCTATGCGTAACCGGATCGCGTCATCGCGCGTATCTCTGCATATGCGCCTCACCTCTCTCATCGCCCTGCTGGGCACACTCGCCGCTTGTCAGGCGCAATCCCAGCCGGCTCGCCCGGCCAACCCGCCGGGTCTGACGGTCATCGAACTGTATCAGAGCCAGGGTTGCTCCAGCTGCCCGCCCGCTCTCGCGGTGCTCGATGTCGAGGCCAACCGGGCGGACGTCATCGCGCTCAATTTCGCAGTGACCTATTGGGATCAGCTCGGCTGGAAAGACCGTTTCGCTAAACCCGCTTTTACTCAGCGCCAGTGGGATTATTCGCACGCCGCGCGGCGCGGTAATGTCTCCACCCCGCAACTCATCGTCAACGGTGGTCGGGCGATCGTCGGCAGCAACGAGGCGCAGGTCAATCAGGCGATTGCCCAGAACCGGCTGGCCAGTCAGCCGGCCATCGCAGCCCAAGGCGCAACATTGGCCATCGCGGCCCAAGCGAGCCTTTCGGGGACCGTATGGATCGTGGACTATGACCCGCGCCGGATTCCAGTCCCCATCGCGGCTGGCGAAAATGGTGGCCGTACCTTGATCCACCGCAACGTCGTTCGCGCACTAACACCTGTCGGCGAATATCGCGGGCTGGTTTTGAAGGCGCCGCTGCCGCCGCGCGTCGCTGGCCTAGAGCGGGTGGTGCTGATACAGAATGGCAAAGGCGGACCGATCGTCGCGGCGCGGCGTATCTAGGGGATGACCGAATGAGCGACGGCAACTTCGTTTACCGCCACCGCCTGTTCACGCGCGTATGGCATTGGGTAAATGCCGTCGCTGTGATCTGCATGGTCATGTCGGGATTGATGATCTCCAACGCACATCCACATTTATATTGGGGTGAGTTCGGCGCGAACCTCGACCAGCCGTGGTTCAACCCGCCGACATTTCCAGCGTGGATCACCATTCCGTCCGGCTACAGCTTGGCGATCGGGCGGCACTGGCATTTGTTCTTCGCCTGGGTCTTTGCGTTCGGGCTGCTCGCTTATATCGTTGTCGGGCTGATCAACCGGCATATCCAGCGCGACGTGGCACTGACCCGCGCCGACGTCGCGCCGCGCCATTTGTGGCAGGATATCAAGGATCACGCCCGCTTACGCTTCGCGCATGGCGACGGCGCGGTGGCGTATAACCCGCTGCAGAAGATCGCTTATGGCGGCACGTTGTTCGTATTGTTCCCGCTGGTCATCCTCACCGGCCTCGCGCTGTCGCCGGGCTTCGATGCCGTCACGCATTTGACGGCGCTGTTCGGCGGGCGGTCGACGGCGCGGTCGCTGCACTTTGTGGCCATGTCCGGGATTGCCGGGTTCATTGTCGTCCATCTCGCCTTGGTCGTGCTGGCGGGGCCATGGAACGAGATCCGCTCGATGGTCACCGGCTGGTACGATACGCGATCACACGATAGGCCATTGGCATGACCGGGATCATCACACGGCGTGCCTTGGTGACCGGCGCCGTGGCCGGCGGTGCCAGCCTGCTCGGCGGCTGCGACAAGCTGTCCAACAATCCCAAATTTCTCGATCTTCTGTCGACCGGCGAGAAAGCCAATTTCGGGTTTCAGCGGCTGTTGCAGGATCGCACCGCGCTGGCCCGCGAATATGCGCCAAACCAGCGCTCGCCGATTTTCCGCGCGAATGGGACGCGCATGCCGGTCGGGGCCGCCTATGCAAGCCATGTCGCGGCCGATTTCGCCGACTGGAACGTCGTCATCGACGGGCTGGTGGCGCGACCGATGCAGGTCGCGCTCGGCCAGTTGCGGCAAATGCCCAGCCGCAGCCAGATTACCCGTCACGACTGCGTCGAGGGCTGGTCGGCGATCGCCAAATGGACAGGTGTGCCGCTGAAATTCCTGCTCGATCGTGCGGGCATCCTGCCCCAAGCCAATTACATCGTGTTCTGGTGCGCCGACATGATGGGCAATGGCGCGCCTTATTATGAATCGATCGACCGCGTCGACGCGGCGCATCCGCAGACGATCCTTGCCTATGCGATCAACGATGGCCCGATCCCGGTGCAAAATGGCGCGCCGGTGCGGATGCGGATCGAGCGTCAATTGGGCTATAAGCACGCCAAATATGTTCAGCGCATCGAAGCTGTCGCGAGCCTCAAGAACATCCGCGGCGGCAAGGGCGGGACGTGGGAGGATAACTCCGGATACGAATGGTATGCCGGGGTTTAGCTGCTAAAACTATATCATGGCCCTGATCGACACGTTCCTCTCGCGCGGAGTTAAGCGCGGCACCCTGACCCTCACCGATACCAACGGAACGCGCAGCTTTGGCACAGCCGAACCCGGCTGGCCCGATGTCGCGGTGCGCTTCACCGATGCGGGCGTCGGCCGCTACATCGCCACGCACCCCCGCCTCGGCGCAGCAGAGGCGTTCATCGACGGCCGACTGGTCCTCGAGCGCGGCGACATCATGGATCTGCTCAGCCTGCTCCGCCGCAACAATCGATGGGACAAGGGTGGCGATATCAAGGACGCGTCGGCGCTCAGCCGCGGGTTCGGCGCGCTGAAGGGGCGGCTCTCGCGCCTCAACTGGGAGCGCAAGTCAAAGGCCAATGTCGCGCATCATTACGATCTCGACGAGCGGCTCTACCGCCTCTTCCTCGATGCCGACCTGCAGTACAGCTGCGCTTACTACACCGACCCCGCCAACAGCCTTGAACAGGCGCAGGCCGACAAAAAGGCGCATATCGCCGCCAAGCTGGCGCTCAAACCCGGTCAGCGCGTGCTCGACATCGGTTGCGGCTGGGGCGGCATGGCGCTGTATTTGCATCAGAAGACCGGGGCAGAAGTGTTGGGCGTCACGCTGTCCGAAGAACAACTTCGGGTCGCCCGCGAACGCGCCACCGCAGCGGGCGTCGCCGACCACGTCAAATTCGAACTGATCGACTATCGCCGTGTCCAGGGACGCTTCGACCGCATCGTTTCGGTCGGCATGTTCGAACATGTCGGCCCGCCGCATTACCGCCAATTCTTCAGCAAGGTGCACGATCTGCTCACCGAAGACGGCGTCGCCCTGATCCACACGATCGGCCGCATGGGCAGCCCCGGCACCACCGACGCGTTCACGCAAAAGTATATTTTCCCGGGCGGCTATATTCCAGCGCTCTCCGAAATCGTCGAGGCGAGCGAGCCGTTCCGCCTGATTGCTACCGATATCGAAACGCTGCGGCTGCATTACGCGCTCACGCTGCGCGCCTGGTATGCGCGCACGCTGGCGCATCAGACGGAGATCGAGGCGCTGTACGACGCGCGCTTCTACCGCATGTGGACCTTCTATCTCGCCGGCGCGGCGACCGCGTTCGAGGATGGCGGGTTGTGCAATTACCAGCTGCAATTCGCGCGTGACCGGCACGCCTTGCCAATCACGCGCGATTATCTGGGTGAGGCCGAGGTACGCCTCAAATAATCCGTTTCAGTCTGACGGAATGCCGTCGAGCACACGCCAGCTTGTGCGAATGGCCCTGTCCGGCCTACCCAATGGATCAATTCACGGCGCAGGGGCTGGCGGGACGCGATGACATCGGCATTTGAAGCTGCGGGCGATGCGATAAGCGGCGCGGTGTTCGGCCGCGCGGTCGAACCGTCGCACGGCGAAGCAGCAGGCGACGGGCACGGCCATTGTGCCAATTGCGGCACGACGCTGATCGGCGGCTATTGCCATGCGTGTGGCCAGAATGCGCACGTCCATCGCACGATCGGCGGGATTGGTCACGAAATCGCCCACGGCGTGTTCCATTTCGAAGGCAAGATCTGGCGCACCATCCCATTGCTGGCGTGGAAGCCGGGGGAGCTGACGCGCCGCTATATTCATGGCGAGCGGGCGCGCTTCGTCTCACCGATGGCGCTGTTCCTGTTCGCCGTGTTCCTGACGTTCGCGGTGTTCGAAAGCGTTGGCGGCCCGATACGCGTCGGCAATGGTTCCGACCTGATGCATTACGACATGGCCGTGGACATCGCCAAGGCACGCACCGACCTGGCGAATGCGCTGGCCACGCCGGTCCCGGCCGACGCCAAGGCTGCCCATAAGCGCGATGCGCATATCAAGGCTTTAAAAGCCGACATCGACGGCATGCAAAAGGGCCAGAACTATCTTAACGGCGAAGCCAGCGCGAGCGATGCCGCCAAGGATTTCAACGTCAATACCGGTTCGGCCGAGGCGGACAAGCGCATCACCGAAGCCCTCAAAAACCCCAAGCTGACGCTCTACAAGCTGCAATCGAGCGCGTATAAATACGCCTGGGCGATGATCGTTTTGTCATTGCCGTTCATGTGGCTGATGTTTCCGTTCCGCCGCGACGTGCACCTTTACGATCACGCGGTGTTCGTCACCTATTCGTTGTCGTCGGTGATGCTGTTGCTGATCCTGATGGCACTGGTCGCGCCGCTCGGGGTGCAGACCGGCTGGCTGTTGGCGCTGTTCCCGCTGCACTTGTTCATCCAGCTGCGCGGTGCCTATCAGCTCAGGAAGCGGTCCGCGCTGTGGCGGACGATGGCGTTGCTCATTGCAGCGTTCATCGTCCTCACAGGATTTATTACCTTGCTTCTGGTCCTCGGCCTGATGGCCTGATCAACCTGCCGGCGGTGGCGGCGGCGGCATGTCGCCCATCGGCGCGCCGTGCATCCGACCCCCATGTTCACGCATCTTCGCAGCCCATGCCTGCATCGCCGCGCGACGCTCTTCGGGTGTGACCGTGCCGTCATGGTTGGCGTCGAGCAGGTCGAACCGCTTCAGCGCGCCGCTGACGGCTTCCGCCTGGGAAATACGACCGTCCTTGTCGCCATCGGCCATCATCATATGCCCCGCGCCCGGTCCGCCATGATGCATCATCATGACGTGGTGACCCATCATCCGGTCGGGACCACCCGGCGCCGTAGGATGGCCGGCCATCATGCCATCCGGCCCAGCCGGGCGGGCGGTGAATTCTTCGCGACTGACCGCGCCGTCGTGATTGGTGTCGAGCCGGTCGAACGCCCTGGCACGGTGCGCCGCCATGCGTGTCTCGGCAGCAGCGTGAATCTCGTCCGGCGTGACGAACCCATCCTTGTTGATGTCGGCCAAGGCGAATTCGGCGCGCGCTTCCTGCTCCGCCTGGGTCCGCGTTACCGCCCGCGCCCATTCGGCCGCGGGTCCGCCGGCCATTTGCGCCAGCGCCGGAAGTGCCAATGTCGTCAGTCCCGCCGCAGTGGCGAGCAGCAAGGCCTTGAACATTATTCCGCTCCTCGAATCCTGTGGCGCGAAGATGCCGCCGCCAAGCTGTATCGCGGTTGAACGCGTAACGAGGTGGCGCACTTGCGCCGCAATCCCTATCGGCCACGCCTGATTCGATTGCGGGAAGACACTATGAGCGACGTGACGCGGCCAGAAATCAACAAGGTGGTGCTGGCATTTTCGGGCGGGCTGGACACCAGCGTCATCCTCAAATGGCTGCAGCAGACATATCATTGCGAGGTCGTCACCTTCACCGCCGACCTCGGCCAGGGCGAAGAACTGGAACCGGCGCGGGCGAAGGCGCGGCTGATGGGCGTCAAGGAAGAGAATATCTTCATTGACGACCTGCGCGAGGAATTCGTTCGCGATTACGTGTTTCCGATGATGCGCGCCAACGCGCTGTACGAGGGGACGTATCTCCTCGGCACGTCGATCGCGCGGCCGTTGATCGCCAAACGCCAGATCGAGATCGCCAGGATGGTCGGCGCCGATGCGGTCAGTCACGGCGCGACGGGCAAGGGCAACGACCAGGTCCGTTTCGAACTCGGCTATTATGGGCTCAATCCCGACATCAAGGTCATCGCCCCGTGGCGCGAATGGGATTTGACCAGCCGCGAAGCGCTGATCGCGTTTGCCGAGGCGCACCAGATTCCGATCCCCCGCGACAAGCGTGGTGAATCCCCATTTTCGACCGATGCGAACCTGCTGCACACGTCGTCGGAAGGCAAAGTGCTTGAGGATCCCTGGGCCGAAGTTCCCGAATACGTCTTTTCGCGCACCAACAGTCCGGAGGAAGCGCCGGACACACCGCAATACATCACGATCGATTTCGAACGTGGCGACGCGGTGGCGATCGATGGCGAAGGCTATTCGCCAGCATCGCTGCTCGCCAAGCTCAACGAGCTGGGCAAGACGCATGGTATCGGCCGCCTCGACCTGGTCGAGAACCGTTTCGTCGGCATGAAATCGCGCGGGATGTACGAAACGCCGGGCGGGACGATCCTCCACATCGCGCATCGCGGCGTGGAGAGCATCACGCTCGACAAGGGTGCAATGCACCTCAAGGACGAACTGGCGCCTCGTTATACCGAGATGATCTATAACGGCTTCTGGTTCACGCCCGAGCGGCGGATGCTGCAGGCGGCGATCGACCTTAGTCAGGAGAACGTCACGGGCACCGTGCGACTTAAGCTGTACAAGGGTTCGGCCACCGTCGTGGGGCGCAAGTCGCCGGTGCAGCACAATCTCTATTCGGCGGACATCGTCACGTTCGAGGACGACGCCGGGGCTTACGACCAGCGCGACGCCGAGGGCTTTATCAAGCTCAACGCGCTGCGCCTGCGTTTGCTCGGCCGGCGCGAGGGGCTTTAGGCCGCAGCGAAGCGGATCGGCAGGCGCTTCAATCCGCCGACGAAAGTCGACTCGACCCGCGCCGGTTCGCCGGTGAGTTCAAGGCTGGTCAAGCGGGGGAGCAATTCCTCGAACAGGATGCGCATTTCCATGCGCGCGAGGTGCTGACCGAGGCAGACATGCGCGCCATAGCCGAACGCGATCTGGTTGTTCGGCTTGCGGTCCGGATCGAACTCGTCCGGGCGCTCGATCGCCGCCGCATCGCGATTGCCGCTGATATAGCACAACATCAGCCAGTCGCCCGCCGCGATCGCCTGGTCACCGATCACGGTATCTTCGGTCGCCGAGCGCATGAAATGCTGCACCGGCGTGGTCCAGCGGATCGCCTCGTCGATCAGCCCGGCAAAGTCGGCATCGGGCCGGCAATAACGGTCGAACAAAGCGGGAGACCTGGCCAGTTCCATGATCGCACCGGCGGTCGACGCGCTGGTCGTGTCGTGACCCGCCGTGGCGACGATCATGTAATAATCGTTGGTCTCGCGGTCGGGCAGCGGCTGGCCGTTGATCGTCGCCT
Source organism: Sphingomonas antarctica (assembly GCF_965137005.1). Classification (NCBI taxonomy): domain Bacteria; kingdom Pseudomonadati; phylum Pseudomonadota; class Alphaproteobacteria; order Sphingomonadales; family Sphingomonadaceae; genus Sphingomonas; species Sphingomonas antarctica. The sequence continues at coordinate 59,698 of NZ_CBCRXM010000003.1, forward strand.
GAGCGAGCACGGTCGCGATGTCATCGCGCGGCGCGGCGCGGCGGCTCTCGGTCAGCGCGCGGAAATAGCCGTAGAAATCGGCGATGACGTGCTGCAGCATCGCAATCGCCTGATCCGCCGAGGTGATCGCGGCGCGCGCACGGTTGAGTTCGGGATCGGTCGACCCGAATAATTGCTGCGTCAGCATCAGCATGCGCGGCTCGTCCTCGCGCGGCACGCCCAGCACGTTCATGATCACGCGTAACGGATAAAAAGCCGCGACATCGCGCGCGAAATCGATCTCGCGTGGGCCGGCGAGCATCGCATCGACGGTCTCGCGCGCGATCTCGCGCACCCGTGCCTCGATGGTGCGCAGATTCTTGGGCATGAACCAGCTCTGCGTCAGCAGCCGGTATTTCATGTGATCGGGCGCATCCATCTGGACCAGACTGCGCACCAGATGGCCGTCGGGCTGAATCGCGCGCGCCAGTTTTTCGCCGTCCCGGTTGGTCAGAACGGTGGGGCGTATACCCGAAGCAAAACGCGCATTGTTGCGGCTGACCTCCAGAATGTCAGCATGGCGCGTCACCGCCCAGAATGGGTCGAACCCGTCGGCTTCGGCGAGCCCGACCGGCGCGTGGTCGCGGGCCCAGGCGAAGTTTTCGAGAAGACCGGTCCACTCGCCATAGGCTTTCGGACTGACCAACGAATCGGCGATTTCGGGTGGCAGCATGGTCATCGCGCGGTGGATCGATTCACACGGTTCACATGTGCCAATGTCTTATCCTCCCGCTCGCTTCGTCGTGCCGGTTCACACGATTCACATGTGCCAATCATCTTGTCGACAAGCGCAAGTTGCAAGGACGGCGGCATGCCGCGAGGCTGGCACAACAAGAGGTGTGTAGGACAGCGAAATCGCGCAGCAGTTGTTACCGCCCCTTGAACAGTCCGCCCAAAATACCGCGCAGCAATTGCCCGCCGAGTTGCCCGGCAACCTGTCGGCCGACCGACGAGGCAACCGAGCGCGCCGCCGATTGCATCATCTTGTCGGCCAGCGACGGCTTGGCGGCCTCGCGCGCCACCGCTGCCGCTTCACGCGCCGCGGCGGCATCGGCCTGGGCCTTCACGCGCGCGGTGGCGAGCGCGGCTTGCGCCTGAGCCTTGGCGGTTTGCGCGTCGAGCTTGGCCTGTTCGGCGGCGGCCTTGGCCGCGTCGGTTTCCGCTTTGGATGCCGCCGCTGCTGCCGCCGCCTCGCCGGCCTTGGCGGACAGGAGTTCGGCGGCGGATTCGCGGTCGATCGCCTCGTCGTACTTGGCACCGATGCCGTCGGTCTGGATCATGACCTTGCGCTCTTCGGGCGTGATCGGTCCGACGCGGCTGCCCGGCGGCGCGATCAGCGTACGCTGAACCGGCGCGGGCGAGCCATCGGGCTGAAGCAGCGAAACCAACGCCTCACCGATCTTCAATTCGGTGATAACGGTCGCGACATCGACATCGGGGTTGGCGCGGAAGGTCGTCGCCGCCGCGCGCACCGCTGCCTGATCGCGCGGGGTGAAGGCGTTCAACTTGTGCTGGATGCGGTTGTTGAGTTGCGCCGCGACGGCATCGGGCACGTCGATGGGGTTTTGAGTGATGAAATAGACGCCGACGCCTTTGGAGCGGATCAGGCGGACGACCTGTTCGATCTTGTCGAGCAATGCCTTTGGCGCATCGTCGAACAGGAGATGCGCCTCGTCGAAGAAAAAGCACAGCACCGGCTTGTCCGGATCGCCAATCTCGGGAAGCGTCTCGAACAGCTCGCTCAGCAACCACAACAGAAACGTGGCGTAGAGCTTCGGGCTCGCCATCAATTTGTCGGCAGCGAGGATGTTCACCACGCCGCGCCCGCTATCGTCGAGCGCGATCAGGTCATGCAGGTCGAGCGCGGGTTCGCCGAAGAAATGCTCGCCGCCCTGGCTGCGCAATTGGAGCAGCGAGCGCTGGATCGCACCGACGCTCATTTTGGAGACGTTGCCGTAGGTGATCGTCAACTCGTCGGCGCGTTCGGCACAGGCGGTGAGCATCGCGCCGAGATCGTCAAGGTCGAGCAGCAGCAGCCCGTCCTTGTCGGCGACGTGGAAGGCGATTTCGAGCACGCCCGACTGAACGTCGTTCAAGTCCATCAGCCGCGCGAGGAGCAACGGCCCCATCTCGCTGACCGTCGTGCGGACGGGATGGCCCTGTTCGCCGAACAGGTCCCAGAACTGCACCGGATTGTCGTGATATTTCCACGCCGCGTCGCCAACATCGGCGGCGCGCGCGGCAAAGATTTCGTGGTTCTTGCCGGTCGGCGATCCGGCCATGGCGATGCCTGACAAATCGCCCTTTACGTCCGCAATGAAGGTCGGCACGCCCGCCGCCGACAGCCCTTCGACGATGGTCTGCAGCGTCACCGTCTTGCCGGTCCCGGTCGCCCCCGCGATCAGGCCGTGGCGGTTGGCGCGCTTCAATTGGAGCGCCTGGGGGTTAGCGCCGCCCGAGGCCGCGCCGATAAAGATGCTGTCGGTCATGCCCCGAGCCTAGGCTTAGCCCAAGCCCGGGGAAAGAGGCCTATTTTGCCGGCTTGAGCTTGATCGGCACGTATTGCGGCTGGGCGCTGCCACGACGGGCATAGACCAGCACGTTCGACCGCCCCGCCGCGCGAGCGGCGTTGACCGCCGCCGCCACGTCGGCACCCGAAACGACGGGGCGTTGATTGATCTGCAGAATCACGTCGCCGCGCTTCAAGCCCTTGGCCGACGCGTCGCTCGACGGATCGGCACCCGAGATGACGACGCCCTGCGTCCCTTCCGGAACACCAATCTGGCGGGCGATGATCGCGGTCAGCGGCTGGACCGTCAGGCCCAGTGCGTTGGTTGCCGCGACCGTGTCGGCCTGCTGGTCGTCACCGCCCAGCGTGCCATCGTCGCCCTGCTGTTGCTGGTTGAACCCGGCGAGTGCCTCTTCCGACGGTCGCTCGATCAGCGTCGCGACAACCGACAGGCGCTTGCCGTCGCGGATCAGTTCGATCGGCACCTTGCTGCCGACGGGCAAATTGGCGACGATGAACGACAAGCTTTCGTCGGGCGTCACGTCGCGGCCGTTGACCTTGACGATCACGTCGCCCTGTTTGATCCCGGCGCGCATCGCGGGCTGGCCGGGCTCGACCCCCCCGACGAATTCACCGCGATTCTTGGGCAGGCCCAGCGCATCGGCCATGCCGTCGTCGAGCTGGCGGATCTGGATGCCGAGATAGCCGCGCTTGATCTTCGCGCCACCGCGCAGTTGATCGACGATCGGCTTGGCCAGTTCGGCGGGGATCGCGAAACCGATGCCGACATTACCACCCGAAGGCGAGAAGATCATCGAATTGATGCCGATGACGTTGCCGTTGAGGTCGAACATCGGCCCGCCCGAATTGCCCGAATTGATCGCGGCATCGGTCTGGATGAAGCGATCGAACGGACCGCCGTTGATGCTGCGGTGGATCGCCGAGACGATGCCGGCGGTCACGGTGCCGCCAAGGCCGTAAGGCTGGCCGATGGCGACGACCCAGTCGCCGACGCGCGAATTCGCCGAGTCGCCGAAACGGACGAACGGCAGGTTCGCGCCATCGATCTTCAAGACGGCGAGGTCGGACGTCGCGTCGCGCCCGATCAGCCGCGCCTGATATTCCTTGCGGTCACTCATCGTCACCGTGATCTGGCCGACCGGCGCATTGTTCGCCTGTCCGCCCGAAATGACGTGATTGTTGGTGACGATGTAACCGTCGGCGGAGATGATGAAGCCCGAGCCGAGCGAGGTCTGCTCACGCGTCACCGGCTGCCCGCCGCCGCTGCCGCCGCCGAACAGGTCACCGAATGGCGTGCCGGCGAACGGGTTGGTCTGCGCTGCCACCTTGACCTGGCTGGTGGTCGAGATGTTGACCACTGCCGGCTGCAGCTTGGCGACCATGTCGGCAAAGCTCATCGGCGCGCCGACCTTGGGCGCGGCGGCCGAGATGGCGCCGGGCTCGTTTTGCGCGGTCTGCGCCGACGACGGGGTCTGCATCAGCATCGTCGCAGCGGTGCCGGCGACCAGCGCCAGGGCAGTCATGGGATAGGCGTAACGCATCTAAAGCAATCCTCGCATCTATTCTTCAGGCGCGCGCTTCGCGCCACACGGCTGAATGCCGATTGAACATCATTTACCACCCCCGCGGAACTGGCGAAGGTAATCGTTGCTGGGCGACAGGATGATCGACGCGCCACCCTGGGGCGACGAGCCGTCAGTGCCGAAGGTCCGTTCATACGACTGCATCGCGCGATAGAAGTCGTAGAAGTCGGGATCCTTGCCATAAGCCGCGGCATAAATGCCCGCCGCTTGCGCGTCCGCATCGGCGCGGATGATCTGCGCGCGCTTGAACCCCTGCGCGCGGATGGTCAGCGCCTGTTGCTGCCGCGCCGAACGCATCGAATCATAGGCTGCGGTCAACGGCGTACCGTCGGGCAGATCGGCTTTCTTGATCCGCACGTCGACGATTTCCGCGCCATATTGCCGCGCGACGCGATCCAGCCCGATGCGGATATTGTTCATGACGATGCCGCGCTCGGGGCTGAGCAATTCGGCGAAGCGCCGCTTGCCGAGTTCGTTGCGCAGCGCCGAACCGAGGTTGGGTTTCAGCGCGTCGGTCAGGTTTTCCTCGGTCTGCGCGGTGATGACCATGCGCAGCGGGTTGGTGATGCGATAGCGCGCGAACGCATCGATATTGAGGCGCAGCTGATCGGTCGAAATGACCTGCTGCCGCTCCATGTCGATATCGCGCACGCGCTTGTCGACCCACACCACCTTGTCGACGAACGGCACGCGGGCGAGGATGCCCGCACCGGTCGCGCCGAAGCGTTCGCCGGGGTGATAGACGTTGAACACCTTGATCGGCTGACCAAAGCGCAAAACCACGCCCTGTTTGGTCTCCGGCACGATCGAGAAGGTTGCCGAGGCGAGGATCAACAGCGCCACCGCGACGATCGCGACGAGCTTTGGAGTGCGTCCCGCACGTTCGAACATCAGCGGCCTCCTGTCTGGGCTTGGGCCGTCGGCGGCGCCTGCGGCCGCGCGGGCAGCGGCAGATAGGCACTGACGCCCGGCTCCACGATCGTCTTGTCGGTCTTCGCCAGCACCTTCTCCATCGTCTCGTAATACATGCGGCGGCGGGTCACGCCCGGCGCCGCCTTATACTGGACGAACACACGGTCGAACGCACCGGCGTCGCCCTGGGCCTTGGCGATGATCTGTTGCGCGTAAGCATTTGCTTGATTGGTGCTCGCCTGAGCATCCTGTTGCGCGGCCGTCACGTCCTTGAAGGCGTCGTTGACCGCGTCGGGCGGGTCGGCGCGCTGCACCGCCACACCCTGAATCCGGATCCCGGCGTTATATTTGTCGAGCAGCACCTGCATGCGCAGCGCCACTTCCGAGCCCAGCGCATCCCGGCCCGGCCCCAAAACTTCGTTGAGCGTCATGTTGGCGACCGCCGCGCGCATCGCGCTTTCGGCGACCGAATTGATCGTCGAATCGGGATCGGACAGCTGAAACAGATATTGTTCGGGCGATTTGATGTTCCAGCGCACCCGGTAATCGAGGTTGATGATGTTCTGATCGCCGGTCAGCACCAGTTTCTCTCCCGCACCCTCCGGGATGTCGATGAAGCGGATGTTTTCGACATTGACCACCTGCACCCGGTCGATCGGTGCGGGCAGCGTCATCTGAAACCCGGGCTGGAGCGTGTAGGCATAGCGCCCGAGGCGCGTCACCACGCCGCGTTCCTGCGGTCCTATCGAGTGCGAGCTGGTGATCACCAGAAACAGGCAGACCAGACCGAGCGCGGCATAGCCCCATAGTCCGCGGCCGGGCAGCGCGGGCATGCCGCCGCCAAAACCGCCGCCGCCACCATTCCCGCCGCCGCGCAACGCGCGCAGCTTGGTCACGAAATCCTCGACCGCCGGCTTGCCGCGCACGGTCTTGGGCTTGCCGCCCTTGGGGGGCAGGTCCCATGGATTGCGCGGCCCCTCCGGCTTGGCGTCGCCGCCGTCTGCTCCGCGACCGCCCCATGGGCCGTCCTCGTTCATCATCGCGCCGTTGTGCAAAGCCGCCCCGTTTGTGACCGTCATGGTGACGACGGATATAGGGCGGATTTTCGAAACTTACAGGGGACGGCTAAGGCGCACGGCATGACCATCGAAACACGCCTCGCCGAAACCCTGTCCGCCATCCCCGACATCGGTGCGCGCGCCGCCCCGCCACGCTTCAAGGACGGGCGCGCCAGCCTGATGCTCGACGTCGGCGGATTGGGCGAAACGGGCCGCAACGCACTTGAAGCTGCAATCCGCGGGGCGTTGCTCGCGCTGCCGGAAGTGGCCGAAGTCCGCATCTTTCAGACAGCTGAACGCCGTGGTCGCCGGATCATCGCGGTCGGATCGGGCAAGGGCGGGGTCGGCAAATCGACCGTATCGGCGAACCTCGCGCTCGCATTGGCGCGGCAGGGACGCAAAGTCGGGCTGGTCGATGCCGATATTTACGGCCCGTCGCAGCCGCGCCTGCTCGCCACCGAAGGCATGCGCCCAATGGCCAAGGGTCAGCAGCTCGAGCCGGTCATGTCGCCGCACGGCTTTCCGATGCTGTCGATGGGACAGCTGGTCGAGCCCGGAAAAGCGATCGCCTGGCGCGGGCCGATGGCGGGCAATGCGCTCGGGCAATTGATCGACGCCGACTGGGGCGACACCGAAATCCTGGTCGTCGATCTGCCGCCCGGCACCGGCGATGTGCAGCTGTCGATGATCCAGAAGCACAAGCCCGCGGGCGCGGTGATCATATCCACGCCACAGGACCTCGCGCTGATCGACGCGACGCGCGCGATCGACCTGTTCGCGTCGGCGGGCGTGCCGATCATCGGGCTGGTCGAGAATATGTCGGGCTATGCCTGTCCGCATTGCGGCGAGACCAGCGATCCCTTCGGCAGCGGCGGCGCGCAATCGGCGGCGATGGACATGCGCCTGCCGTTCCTCGGACGGATTCCGCTGGCGATGGCGATCCGCGAGGCGTCGGATGCGGGAACGCTCGCGCAAGTCGCGGCGTTCGAAGGTATAGCGGCCGAATTGGGTCACTGGTTGGAGAATAAGGATGCCGCTGACGTCTGACGAAGATATCGCCGCCTTGCTTGGCGAGGTACGAACGATTGCGCTGGTGGGCGCATCGGATCGCCCAGACCGGCCGAGCTTTGGCGTGATGAAGGCGCTGCAGGACCACGGCTATCGCGTGCTGCCGGTCAATCCGCAGATCACGGGCGAGCATGTTCACGGCGAATATGTGTGGCGCGAATTGTCGCAAATCGGTGAGCCGATCGACCTGGTCGATATTTTCCGCCGCCCCGAAGCGGCGGGTGAGGCGGTCGACGAAGCGATTGCGGCGGGTGCGAAAGCGGTGTGGCTGCAACTCGGTATCCGCAATCCAGCAGCCGAAGCACGCGCCGAGGCGGCGGGGCTGAAGGTCGTTGCCGACCGCTGCACCAAGATCGAGCTTATCCGCCTGCGCGTTTCGCGGGTGTCCTGAGCAGCGCCCACCCGGCCAGCGCCGACAGGATCGAGCCAGCCAATACCCCGATCTTGACGGCGTCGCCTTGGGCTGGATCGGCAAAGGCCAATCCGCCGATGAACAAGCTCATCGTGAAGCCGACGCCGCACAGCAACGCGACGCCGTAAACCTGCCGCCAGCGTGCGCCTTCGGGTTTCCGCGCAATGCCCAGCGCGACGCTCAGGCGCACTCCGGTGAACACCCCAGCCTGCTTGCCGATGAACAGGCCCAGCGCGATCGCCAGCGGCAACGGTGCGACGATGCTCGACGGCGTCATGCCACCCAGGCTGACCCCGGCATTGGCAAAGCCGAACAGCGGCACGATCCAGAACGCGACCCATGGCGACAGGCCGTGTTCCAGCCGGTGAAGAGGCGACACCGCATCGTCGCGGTCAACCGGCACGGTAAAGGCGGCAAGCACGCCCGCGACCGTCGCGTGAACGCCCGATTCGTGAACCGCAATCCACAGCAACAGGAAACCGATCAGATACGGCCATAGCGCTTTCACCCCCGCGCGGTTGAGCGCGAACATCGCCAGCAGGATCGCAGCCGCCCCACCCAATGCGCCCCAATGCAGCGCTCCAGAGTAAAACAGCGCAATGATCACCACCGCGCCGATATCGTCGACGATCGCCACCGTGGTCAGAAACAGTTTCAGCGACGCGGGCACGCATTTTCCCGCCAACGCCAGCACGCCGAGCGCAAAGGCGATGTCGGTCGCCGCCGGGATCGCCCAGCCGCGCGCCAGGCCGGGCTCGCGTCCGGCGATGGTGAGGAATACGATCGCCGGCACCACCATGCCCGCCAGCGCGGCGACGCCGGGCAGCACCCGGTCGCCCCAGCGCGACAATTGCCCGTCGGTCCACTCGCGCTTGATCTCCAGTCCGACGAGGAAAAAGAACACCGCCATCAACGCGTCGTTGATCCAGTGCAGCACGCTGAGCGGCCCGGCCTTCAGCGCCAGTGTCGCAAAATAGGCATTGGCCAAGGGCGAATTGGCGACGATCAGTGCCAGCGCGGCCGCGCCCATCAGGACGATTCCGCCAGCGGCTTCGGTCTGCAAAAAATGGCGGAGCGCGGAACGCATCATCGGCGCGCTATGCCCCGCCGGGATCAATCGGGGAAGAAGTGCCGCGCCCATTCCTGCGCGATCCGCGCGGGGCGGAGGGTCTTGGCGTCGAGGCAGCACCAGCTCGACTTGACCTCGGCCAACACCTCTTCGCCACGCTTGATCAGCGTGTTGTAAAAGGCACGCGCGCCCTGAACGCTTTCGAGGACGGTCGTCGCCACCACGTCGTCGTTGAGAAAGGCGGGCTTGCGATAGGTGATCTCGTGTTTCAGCGCGACCCAGGCATGCGCCGCGATCGCGGCCGGCGGAGCGATCTTCTGCCAATGCGCCACCACCGCGTCCTGAACCCAGTTCAGATAGCGCGCATTGTTGACGTGCCCCATGAAATCGATGTCGCCGGGCACGATGCCGACGGGGTGATGATGGGGAATCGCGGCCATGATGCGACTCTACCTACATCATTGTTAACAAGCCGCACAGCGCGAATCGCGAGCACGAAAAAACGGCGCGGCAAGAGCCACGCCGTTGTCCGATCCATTAACCCGCAACGCGCCGAAGCACGCGCGCGATTACTTGATCTTGGCTTCCTTGAACTCGACATGCTTGCGCACGACGGGGTCGTATTTGCTGAACGACAGCTTCTCGGTCTTGGTCCGCGGGTTCTTCTTCGTGACGTAGAAGAAGCCGGTATCGGCCGTGCTGACGAGCTTGATCTTGACGGTGGCTGGCTTGGCCATGACCGGAATGCCTTCGAATCTGGATGAACTGGAAGCGCGCGCCTTTGTCGAACACAGGCTCCAAAGTCAACCTTGCGCGTTGCATCCCCCGATGAGAGCCCCCGCCTGAATGCGCGCCTTCGCCGACCTGATCGACCGTCTGATCTATACACGCGGGCGCAATGCCAAGCTGGCGCTGATCGGCGATTATCTGCGCGTCACGCCCGATCCGGATCGCGGCTATGCGCTGGGCGTGCTGACCGGCGAGCTCGACATCCCGGCGGTGAAACCCGCGCTGATCCGCGCGCTGATCGAGGAGCGCGTCGATCCGGTGCTGTACCGCATGAGCCGCGATTATGTGGGCGACAGCGCGGAAACGGTGGCGCTGATGTGGCCATCGCGGTTTGAAACGTCATACGTCGCCCCGGCGAAGGCCGGGGCCGCTGCCAGCGGTCGTGCTCTATCGATAGCGGCCCCGGCCTCCGCCGGGGTGACGGATTTGCGGCTGGCGGCGGTGGTCGACCGCCTCCTCGGCCTATCCCGCTCCGACGCTCCCGCCGTCCTCGCCGACTATCTCGACCGCCTCGAATCGGACGAGCGGTTCGCCCTGCTCAAAATGGCGACCGGCGCGCTGCGCGTGGGGGTCACTGCGCGGCTGGCCAAGGTCGCGCTGGCGCAGGCGTTCGGGCTGGATGTCGAGGCGGTGGAAGAGGTGTGGCACGGCATCGCGCCGCCCTACACCGCCTTGTTCGACTGGGCGGAGGGGCGCAGCGAACAGCCGACCGCCGCCGACACGCCGGTGTTCCGCAGCTTCATGCTCGCCCACCCGATGGAAGACTTGCGTGTGTCGATGGCGGATTACGCCGCGGAGTGGAAATGGGACGGCATCCGCGTCCAGATCGTCAATGTTCCCGACAAGGACGGGGTCAGCCAGACGCGTCTGTACAGCCGCACCGGCGACGACGTGACCGGCAGCTTTCCCGATGTCGCGGGTGCCGTCACCGTGCCTGGCGTGTTCGACGGCGAATTGATGGTGCGCGGCGAGTTCCAGGGTGGGGAAGCGGCCAGCTTCAACGCCCTGCAACAACGCCTCGGGCGCAAGGCGGTGTCGAAGAAGATGCTCGACGATTACCCCGCCTTCGTCCGCCTGTACGACGCGCTGTTCGACGGCGCCGAAGACCTGCGGCCCTTGCCCTGGACCGAGCGGCGCGCGCGGCTGGAGGCGATCATGCCGCGCTTCGACGCCACGCGGTTCGACCTGTCGCAATTGATCGAGGCCGACAGTTTCGAGGCGCTCGAAGAAATCCGCGCGGGCGCGCGCGACGCGGCGATCGAGGGCGTCATGCTCAAGCGCCGCGATTCGCCCTACACCGCCGGCCGACGCACCGGGCTGTGGTACAAATGGAAGCGCGACGCGCTGACCGCCGATTGCGTGATGATGTACGCACAGCGCGGCAACGGGCGGCGCTCATCCTTCTACAGCGATTACACCTTTGGCTGCTGGGGCGTTGACGGGGACACAGGGGACGCCGTGCTGACCCCCGTCGGCAAGGCCTATTCGGGGATCACCGACGAGGAGCTCAAATTCCTCGACAAGTTCGTCCGCAACCACACGCTGGCGCGGTTCGGGCCGGTGCGCGAAGTGGAAAAGACCATGGTGCTGGAAGTCGCGTTCGACAGCGTGCATTTGTCCAAGCGCCACAAATCCGGCGTCGCAATGCGCTTCCCCCGCATCCACCGCATCAGGAACGACAAGCCCGCGGCGGAAGCGGACACACTGGCGACGTTGCAGCGGTTGGTGACGTGAGTGGCGCAATCCGTCGCCGATGCTCGCTCCATACGCTAATGCAATGTTGCAGGGTCTGATCTAGCACCATCGTGTCGCGAAGAACGCGCTAAAATCTCTTCTTTGAAAGCTGGCCAGTTTGGGCCCGCTAAGGGCAATATCACCAAAGTGAAAAGCAGTTTTAGCGCATAGGTATGATCTTCGCCGAACATAGCCCCGTAAGCGGTCAAACCATGACAAAAGTGGTGTCGTATTTTTGGTCCGGCTTCGTGCTCGAAAAAGTTTTCGATAGCATAGGGCATGGCCTTACCAATCACGCCTTCGAGCGTGCTCCGATATTCACCAAGAAGCGGACCCAGACCTATCACAGATTCGATGCCGTCTGCTCCAATGCGCGTCTCTGACTCTCCAGCCATCTCTACAATTTGGCGTAAACCTGCCTCCAAGTATGGGACCAGAGTAGCGACTGCGATTAGGTCATCTCCGTACAAAAATGCTTCAATGCCCCGGGCAAAGATGTGTGTGGCATGGTAGGGCACGAAAGGCGAAAGACGGCAGATTTCGTACAGAACTTGATACGGAATATCGAAGTTTTTTGTAATTTCAGTTCGTATCGGATCAATGGCGGCTGCAACCACAATACCGGTTTTCAACAATTCTGCCCGAATAACTTCGTGTCTCAGTCCTTCGGGTGAATCTACGCCCCCGGGTGATTTGGAAACGACGCGACCTTTCTGATCGACGCTGGATGTGGCGAACAAGCTCGACAGAGGGTGACGCCTCGATGACTCAATAGCCTCGCGCTCAAGGTCGTCGGGATTTTTTGGTAGCTCTGTTCGAGCCAGCCGTAAAAGACTTTCAAGCAGGTCGAGCCCCGCAAAGCCCCCAATTATCCGCTGCACCTCGTCAGTCAAATCCATGCTGTGTTCGATGACCCCAAACTCCTCGAACATGTGAAGCTGCACGTCCTTGAGCTTTTCGTGCAGGCGTTGCCTAACCTCCCTCACACCTTTGATATTTTGCAAACTGCTTATCGCCTGTTGCAGCGCCAATCCCTGTAACATCGGGCTACCTTTTGCGGTCTCGCCCTTGGCCTCCAGCACTTCGACAAACTTCAGTGTAGCAACTTTAACCGCCTCGTCGTCTCGAGATCGACGCGCGCCCCTGATCACCAACTCCTGTGCTGATTCGGCCAAATGAAAGTCAGGTTTAGCAAGCGCCCCTTGAACGACGTCGGGCAAGCTGCTGAGAAGTTCTCCTGCTTCACTAAGTCCCAAATCCATCGCAAGATTGCCGAAGCGCACGATCGCGAAGTCCTGTTTCTCAAATGCAAGTTCCAGGATTTGCAAAAAGCATTGACGGAAGCGATCATTCTCGGACTTTGACCAGCCAGTTGAGCGGGCGATGAGGCCCGCGCGTTGCAAGAACTCTTGGGCGGAAATTCCCGTCGGTTCCGGCCCGTGGAACCGTTCGGCCCCAGGGCCGTCAACGAGCTTGCCTACCAAATCGAGATAACCGTCAATGGCAACTCTGGCGCACTCTGCTTGCCGTTTGTCGCGTGACCACACGAGATCTGCGATCCTAGTGCGCAGCGCAACGTTAGATAGGCCAGAAGCAACCTTACTGAGCGCGACAATTGTATCATCTGCGAGGTCCGAGCCAACTAGTGTTCGACGACCGTCACCGAAGCCCATCCTATTGGAGAATGGCTCCGTTTTATCTGCTGGCCGGAAGTGAAAAGTGCAGATGTCAGCCATCAACCGATAGACTGCTGCTTGATCGTAACTACCAGATGCCTCTGCTTCCGCACCCGCTTCACGGAAGGCCTTCTCGAAATCGTCAGTATCTACGCAGGCAGATTCTAAAATTGGCGATTCAATGTCAGCCGATAAAATCACTTCGGGTTTGGGAAGTTCGATCATGCTCTGGCGCTGTCGCCAAAGCTAGTTGAACGCAAGGGCAGGCGGCACCTTCCCATGCACCGCCCGCCCCAACCTCAACTCGCGCGTTCGCTTGTCACCGGCTTGCTCGTGACATCAAACCGGTCGGCGTTCATCACCTTGACCCAGGCCTTGACGAAGTCCTTCACGAACTTTTCCTCATTGCCCGTTTCGGCATAGACTTCCGCCGTCGCGCGGAGCTGGCTGTTCGATCCGAACACCAGGTCGGTGCGCGTGGCGCGCCATTTTTCGCCCGCGTTGCTGCGGTCGTGGCCGATGAACTGCTGATCGCTCGACGTGTCGACCAGTTTCCAGAACACTTCATTGTCGAGCAGGTTGACGAAGAAGTCGTTGGTCAGCGCCCCCTTTCGCGTCGTCAGCACACCGTCCGCAATGTCGCCGTGGTTCACGCCGAGGACGCGCAGGCCGCCGACCAGCACGGTCATTTCCGGCCCGGACAAGCCGAGCAGCGATGCCTTGTCGAGCAGCAACTCCTCGGTCTTCACCGTCTGGCTGGTCTTGAGGTAGTTGCGGAACCCGTCGGCCTGCGGCTCCATCCACACGAAGCTGTCGACATCGGTCCAGTCCTGCGTCGCGTCGCCGCGCCCGCCGGTGAACGGCACGTCGACCGCGTAACCGCCATCCTTCGCCGCTTTCTCGATCGCCGCCGAACCCGCCAGCACAATCGCGTCGGCGAGCGACATGCCGCCGCGCAGTTCGTTGAGCTTGGCCAGCACCTTGGCCAGTTCGGCCGGCTCGTTGATCGCCCAGTCCTTTTGCGGGGCCAGCGCGATGCGCGCGCCATTGGCGCCGCCGCGATGGTCCGACTTGCGATAGGTCGAGGCGGACGCCCAGGCGGTCTTGACCAGCTGGCCGATGCTCAGGCCGCTGGCCAGCACCGCCGATTTGAACGCCGCGACATCGCCGTCCGACGGCGCGGTGCCTGCGGGAACCGGGTCCTGCCAGATCAGCGTTTCTTCGGGGACTTCGGGGCCGAGGTAGCGGATCTTCGGCCCCATGTCGCGGTGCGTCAGTTTGAACCACGCGCGGGCAAAGGCATCGTCCAGCGCGGACTGATCGGCGTGGAAGCGTTCCGAAATCGCGCGGAATTCGGGGTCCATCTTCAACGCCATGTCCGCGGTGGTCATCATCGTGGGGACACGCTTCGACGGATCGCGCGCGTCGGGCGCCATGTCCTCGGGCGCGGCATTGACGGGCTGCCACTGCTGCGCACCCGCGGGCGATTTGACCAGTTCATAGTCGTATTTGAACAGCAGGCGGAAATAATCGCCGCTCCATTTGGTCGGGTTGTTCGACCACGCGCCTTCGATGCCCGACGTGGTGATGTGGCCCTTGCCGATCTCGTCGCTGTCGGTCAGCCAGCCGAGGCCCTGCATCTGCAGCGCTTCGGACGCGGGGGATTTGCCGAACGTCTCGCCCGGCTTCGCACCATGCGCCTTGCCGAACGCGTGGCCGCCGGCGGTCAGCGCGACGGTCTCTTCCGAATTCATCGCCATGCGCAGGAACGTCGCCTTCATGTCGCGCGCCGATGCCAGCGGATCGGGGTTGCCGCCCGGACCTTCGGGATTGACGTAGATCAGGCCCATCTGGATCGCGGCGAGCGGGCCTTCGAGTTCCAGCTCTTCCTCCGGAATGATGCGCGTCTTCACGCCCTGATCGACCCACAGTTCCTCGGTGCCCCAGAAGGTGTCGCCTTCGGACTGGAACACGTCCTTGCGGCCGCCGCCGAAGCCGAACACCGGTCCGCCCATGCTTTCGATCGCGACATTGCCGGCGAGGATGAACAGATCGGCCCAGCTGATGTGCTTGCCGTATTTGCGCTTGATCGGCCACAACAGGCGGCGCGCCTTGTCGAGGTTGCCGTTGTCGGGCCAGCTGTTGAGCGGTTCGAAGCGCTGCTGCCCCGAACCCGCGCCGCCGCGGCCATCGGTGACGCGGTACGTGCCCGCGGCGTGCCACGCCATGCGGATCATGAACGGGCCGTAATGGCCGTAATCGGCGGGCCACCACGACTTGCTGTCGGTCATCAGCGCGGTCAGATCGGCCTTCAGCGCGTTGTAATCGAGCGCCTTGAACGCCTCGGCATAATCATACTCCTCGCCCATCGGATCGGGCGACACGCCATGCTGATGCAGCATGTCGACGGGCAGCGCATCGGGCCACCAGTCGCGATTGGTGCGTCCCAGCAGCGAGCGGGCGACGCCGTGCATCGGGCATTGGGGGGCGGCTTCGCCTGATTCGTAATCGGCCATGGGATCCTCCGTTGATTTGCGCCGAGCCTAGGCCCGCAAGCTGATAATCGGAAATGGCGTTTTGTTATGAGTGTGATAGTCTGTGCCTATGCGCAATATCACCGTCCGCCAGCTGCGTTATGTCGAGGCGCTTGCACGGCTGGGCCATTTCGGGCGCGCCGCCAGCGATTGCGCGGTGTCGCAACCGGCCTTGTCGGTGGCGGTGCGCGAGTTGGAAGACTCGCTCGGCGCGCCGTTGTTCGAACGCGGGCCGCGCCACGTCCGGTTGAGCGGCTTCGGTGCCGAGTTCGTCCGCCGCACCCGCGCGATCCTGCGCGATATCGACGAATTGGAAGACATGGCGCGCGCGTCGCGCGATGCGCTGGCCGGGCAATTGCGGCTGGGCGTAATCCCTACGGTCGCGCCCTACCTTCTCCCCGCGATCCTCGGCGGATTGGCCGCGACCTATCCGGCGATGGAGGTGAAGGTGCGCGAAACCGTCACCCCGACGCTGATCGCCGATCTATCCGACGGACGGCTGGACGCGGCGATCCTGGCCTTGCCCGTTCCCGAAACGGCGTTCGACAGCGCCGAAATCCTGACCGAACCCTTTGTCCTCGTACGGCCTGTCGCCGATGCCGCCGCACCGGTGCCCGCGCGCGACGATTTGCGCGGCATGCGGCTGTTGCTGCTCGAGGAAGGGCATTGTTTCCGCGATCAGGCGCTCAGCTTTTGCGACATGCGCGGCGGCGACACGCGCGATGCGCTCGACGGCAGTTCGCTGACCACGATCGTCCAGATGGTCGCCGCGGGGATGGGCGTGACGCTGATCCCCGAAATGGCGGTGCCGGTCGAAACGCGGCTGGGCGATGTCGTCGCAGTGCATTTTGCAGATCCTCAGCCGACGCGCACCTTGGGGATGATCTGGCGCCGCACCAGCCCGCTGGCGCCGCAGCTCGACCAGATGGCCGCGACCGTCCGCGCGGCGGTGCGGCCTTCGACAAAGCCGCGCCGGACGGGCTACAATGCGGCATGACCCCAAAGCACCTCGGCCAGACCTCCGCGCTGCCCGCCTCGCCCGACGAAGCCGCGCTCGACTATGTCCCGAACCCGCGCACCGGACGGCCCTATCTCGTGCGCTTCACCGCGCCCGAATTCACCTCGCTCTGCCCGGTGACGGCACAGCCCGACTTCGCGCATCTGGTCATCGACTACGCGCCGCGCGAAACGATCGTGGAGTCGAAATCGCTCAAGCTGTTCCTCGGCAGCTTTCGCAACCACGCGGCGTTTCACGAGGATTGCACCGTGGGCATCGGCGAGCGGCTGTTCGCGGAGATGCAACCGCACTGGCTGCGTATCGGCGGATATTGGTATCCGCGCGGCGGCATCCCGATCGACGTGTTCTGGCAATCGGGCGAACCGCCGCAAGGATTGTGGCTGCCCGCGCAGGACGTGCCGGGCTATCGCGGGCGGGGCTAGGCCGCGGCGCCGATCAAACCCTCGACCGAGGCGATGAACCGACCCAGCGTGACCGGCTTGGTGATATAATCGTTCGCCCCGGCGGCGCGGATCCGCGCTTCGTCGTCCGTGCCGGCAAAGGCGGTCACCGCCATGATCGGCGTCGCGGCCAGCGACCCGTCCCTGCGGATCGCGTCGGTCAGTTCGATGCCCGTGATGTGCGGCATGCGGATGTCCATGACGATCAGGTCCGGCCGCATGTCCTGCGCCCGCGCCATCACTTCGCGGGCGTCGCGTTCCCCTTGCGCCGCATAGCCGTGCGCAGTCAGCAAATCGCAGAACAAGCGCAAATTGAGGTCGTTGTCCTCGACAACCAGTACCGTCTTTGCCACGCGACTTCCTTTATACGACGCAGGATAACGCATGGAATCGAATGAAGCGAGCGCTCTTGTGCTCCAGGCTTTGGTCTGGACGTTGCAGGATGATCGGCGGGCGCAGCGGTTGCTCGCGCTGACCGGTCTGGAGGCCGATACGCTGCGCGCGCACCTCCATGAAGTCTCGACGCAGCGTGCGGTGATCGATTTCCTCGAAGGGCATGAGGCCGATTTGATCGCCTGTGCCGCGGCGCTCGACGTGTCGCCGCTCAAATTGCTCGGCGCGAAGGAGGCGTTGCGATGACCCTTCGACAGGCTCAGGACGGGGGCCGCCCGCTCGTCATTACGGACTGCGACGAAGTGCTGTTGCACATGGTCAGCCATTTCCGCGACTGGCTGGCGGAGGCGCATGCCGTCGATTTCGCGCTCGACGCCGGGGATTTCGGCAATGCGCTGACCAAGGCGGGCCAGCCGATGGAGCGCGAAGCGGTGTGGCCGTTGCTCAACGGCTTCTTCCGCAGCGAAATGCCGCGCCAGACCCTGGTGCCCGGCGCGCGCGAAGCGCTGGCGCGATTGTCCGAACAGGCGGACGTCGTCGTCCTCACCAATTTGATGGACGAACATCAGGGCGCGCGGGCCGATCAGCTGCGCGCGGTCGGCATCGATTATCCCGTATTCTGCAACCAGGGCGGCAAGGGCGCGCCGGTCGCGCGGCTGATCGCGGAGTACCGACCGAGCATGGCGGTATTCGTCGACGACCTGCCGCAACATCACGCCTCGGTCGCGCGCGAGGCTCCCGATACGTGGCGGCTGCACATGATCGCCGAGCCGATACTGGCCGCGCGCATGCCGCCCGCACCCGACGCGCATGCGCGGATCGATGATTGGGCCACGGGTGTGAAGTGGATCGAGGCACGGCTGGCGGGCGAGGCGGTTTAGGGCACTCCCCACCCTGGCGCGTCGCGCCTGTCCCTCCCTAAAGGGAGTGACGTCTGTTTCAACACGTCTCTAGACGTCCCTCCCGCTGGCGGGAGGGACAGGTCGCGCAGCGACCAGGGTGGGGAGAGTCGACGACTACGCGCCCATGCCCAACCGCGCCAAAGCCCGCTCCCGCCCGATCAACGGCAGCAAAGCCGCCATATCCGGCCCATGCTCTTTCCCGGTCAGCGCCAGCCGCAACGGCATGAACAATGCCTTGCCCTTGCGCCCCGTCGATTCCTTGAGTGCGCCGGTCAGCGCGTGCCACGGATCGCCCGACCAATTGATCGTCGCCGCCACGCGGGCTGCCTCCGCCAGATACTCCGCATCGTCCGCCGCGATCGGCGCATCGATCGGACCGGCGATCACCGCCAGCCAGTCGTGCGCGTCGTCGAGCCGCGTCAGATTGGGCCGGATCGCCAGCCACGTCGCTTCGTCCGTCGCCACCCGGGACGCAACATCCGCAAACGGCAGCGCATGCAGCGTCTTGGCGTTGAGCGCCTGCAATTCCGCCAGATCGAACCGCGCGGGCGCGCGACCGAACCGTGAAAAATCGATCCCGTCGATCAGCGGCTGGAGCGACACGACCGGCTCGACCGCATCGCTGGTCCCGAGATGCGCGAGCAATGCCGCGAGTGCGAGCGGCTCGACGCCGTCGTCGCGCAGCGCGTCGCAATCCACACTGCCCAGGCGCTTGGACAATTTGCCCTCGGTCCCGGTCAACAGCGCCTCATGCGCGAATTTGGGCGGTTCGGCACCGAGCGCCGCGAACATCTGCAATTGCAGCGCGGTGTTGGAGACATGGTCCTCGCCGCGCACCACCGTCGTCACGCGCATGTCGACGTCGTCGATCGCGCTGGGCAGCAGATAGAGCCATGAGCCATCGGCACGGCGGATCACCGGGTCACTCAATTTGGCCGGGTCGAAATGCTGCGGTCCGCGGATCAGGTCGAGCCACTCGATCGGTGCGGCGTGATCGAGCTTGAAGCGCCAATGCGGCGCAACGCCATCGGGCACCGGCGCATCCGCCGGCTTGCGCTCGTAGACCGGCGGCAGTCCGCGCCCGAGCAGAACCTTGCGGCGCAAATCCAGCTCTTCGGAGGTTTCGTAACAAGCATAGACCCGCCCCGCATCGCGCAGCCGGGCGAACTCGCGCTCGTACAGTTCGAAGCGCTTCGACTGGCGTTCCTCACGATCGACGGTCAGTCCGAACCACGCCAGATCGCTGCGGATCGCGTCGACGAACCGTTCCTCGCTCCGCGTCAGATCGGTGTCGTCGATCCGCAGGACGAACGTCCCGCCATTTTTGCGCGCCCACAGCCAATTGTGCAGCGCCGCGCGCAAATTGCCGACGTGCAGCCGGCCCGTCGGCGACGGCGCGAAACGGGTTATCTCGGTCATGCAGCGAGTTTTTCGACCGGTCGTCCCACCTTGGTTCGAGCTTGCGCCAGTTGATAATTGGTCTGCAAGGTCATCCAGAACCGCGCCGTGCTCACGCCAGCGCTTTCGAGGCTCAGCGCCAGTTCGGGACTGATTGCCGCCCGTCCATTCAACACGCGCGACAAGGCCACGCGCGACATGCCGAGCTTTTGCGCGGCGACCGTAACGCCGAGGCCGAGCGGCACCAGCACATCGTCGCGCAGCATCTGACCGGGATGGGGAGGAGTCTTCATCATCATTCTGTCCTCAATGATAATCCTGATAATCCACAAGCTCGACATCGGCACCCATGAACCGAAAGGTCACGCGCCAATTGCCATTCACTCATATGGACCAATGGCCGCGCAACTCACCTTTCAACGGGTGGAGACGATAGGACGGCAATGTCAATTCGCCGGGCGCTGCAGCGGCATCGAGCGCCGCAAGAATGCTGAGCAGCTTATCCTTGTGCGCGGCGCTGACACCCTTGGCCGAACCTGTTTCGTAAAGCAGCTTCAATCCCTTGTGACGAAAGCTAGCAATCATCGCGGATGTGTATCGCGTAACGTTACAATTGTCAATCGCTACAGTGTCCGGAAGGCGTTGGTGATCGGGTAACGCCGGTCGCGTCCGAAATTGCGCTTGCCCAATTTAACGCCCGGGGGGGCCTGCCGCCGTTTATATTCGGCGACGTAAAGCAGGCGTTCGATCCGCGCCACGGTTTCGCGATCGAAGCCGCGCTCGACGATTTCGCCGACCGACAATTCCTCCTCGACCAGCCCCATCAGGATCGGGTCGAGAATGTCATAGGGCGGCAAGCTGTCTTCATCCTTCTGATCGTCGCGCAATTCGGCGGATGGCGGCCGGGTGATGACGCGCTCGGGCATCACCGGCCCGTCCGGCCCCAGCGACCAGCGCGGGCGATTGGCATTGCGCCACCGCGACAGCGCGAACACCGTCGTCTTGTACGCATCCTTCAGCACCGAATAGCCGCCCGCCATGTCGCCATAGATCGTCGCATAGCCGACCGACATCTCGCTCTTGTTGCCCGTCGTCAGCAGCATCGGCCCGAACTTGTTGCTGACCGCCATCAACGTCAGCCCACGGATGCGCGACTGGATATTTTCCTCGGCCAGATCGGGGGCGCGACCAGCAAATACGCTCGCCAGCATCGCATCGAACGCAGTCATCGCCGGTTCGATCGCGATCGTATCCAGCCGGCAGCCGAGCAGCCGCGCGCATTCCGCCGCATCGCTTTCCGAAATATCGGCGGTGTATTTGGACGGCATCATCACACACCACACGCGCTCCGGCCCCAGCGCATCGACCGCCACCGCCGCGGACAGCGCCGAATCGATCCCGCCCGACAGGCCCAGCACCACCCCCGGAAAGCGATTGGCGTTCACATAATCGCGCAAGCCCACCAGCATCGCATGATAGGTGTCGGCGGGATGGTCATCGAGGCGCGCGATCTCGCCCGGCACGCAACGCCAGCCAGCGGGCCCGCGTTCCCACACCGTCTCGCGCAAATGTTCTTCCCAATCGGGCAATTGATGCGCCACCGAACCATCGGCGTTAAGCACGAAACTGGCTCCGTCGAACACCAGTTCGTCCTGCCCGCCGACACGGTTGATCAGCGCCAGCGGCAGTCCGGTTTCGGCGACCCGCTTCGCCGCGACGCCGCACACGCGCAGATCGTCCTTGTCGATCTCGTACGGACTGCCGTGCGGCGCGATCAGCAATTCCGCGCCGCGTTCCCGCAAATGCGCGCAGACCTTGGGAAACCAGATGTCCTCGCAGATCGGCACGCCGATTTTGACGCCGCGAAATTCGATCGGTTCGGGGAGCGGCCCCGGTGCGAACACACGTTTTTCGTCGAACGTGCCGTAATTGGGCAGCTCGTGCTTGATTGTCCGGCCGGCGATTCGCCCGTCCGCGATCAGCAGGATGACATTGTGGACTTGGCTGCTTCCCTCGATCCGCTCGATCGTCCCGACCAGCATGGCGGGGCCGCCGTCGGCAGACGCCGCGACCAGCCGCGCGACCTGCTCCGCCGAACGCCGCGCCAAGGCGGGCTTGAGCACCAGATCCTCGGCCGGATAACCGACCAGTTCCATTTCGGGGAACACGATCAGGTCCGCGACCGTCTTTGCCCGCGCGGCGAGCATCCGGTCGGCATTGCCCGGCAAATCCCCGACGCTTTGTCCCAATTGCGCCAGTGCGATGGTCAGTCTGTCCGCCATGGACCTTGCCCTAGCGGCGACCGGCACTCTAGGGAACGGGGGCAGGGGCATTTGGGATTGCGACCATGAAACTACTCACCGGCAACGCCAATCCGGCGCTGGCCCAGGCGATTGCCCACTATCTCGAACTGCCGTTGGTCGACGCCAATGTCCGCCGCTTCGCCGATGAGGAAGTGTTCGTCGAAGTGATGGAGAATGTCCGCGGCGAGGATGTCTTCGTTCTCCAGTCGACCGGCTTCCCGGCCAACGACAATCTGATGGAGCTGCTGATCATGATCGATGCGCTGAAGCGGGCGTCGGCCAAGCGGATCACCGCCGTCGTCCCGTATTTCGGCTATGCCCGCCAGGACCGGAAGCCGGGTCCGCGTACGCCAATCTCGGCGAAACTCGTCGCCAATCTGATCACCGTCGCGGGGGCCGACCGGATGCTGTCGGTCGACCTGCATGCCGGGCAAATTCAGGGCTTTTTCGACATTCCGACCGACAATCTGTTCGCCGCGCCGGTCATGGCGGCGGACATTCAGGCGCGTTTTCCATCGGATCGCCTGACCGTGGTCAGCCCCGATGTCGGCGGCGTGGTCCGCGCGCGCGCGCTGGCGAAGCGGCTCAACAACGCCCCTCTCGCCATCGTCGACAAGCGGCGTGAGCGCGCGGGCGAATCGGAAGTGATGAACATCATCGGCGACGTCGAAGGGCGTTTTTGCGTCCTGATCGACGACATCGTCGATTCGGCGGGGACATTGTGCAACGCCGCCGCCGCCTTGCGCGCGGCGGGAGCAACCGATGCGGTGGCCTACGTCACCCACGGCGTCCTGTCGGGCGGCGCGGTTGCGCGGGTCGAGCGGTCCGAACTGACCGAGATGGTCGTCACCGATTCGATCGCGCTGCCCGACGGCAGTGGCGAGGCGAAGAAAATCCGCCTGTTGACCATCGCGCCGCTGGTCGCCGAAGCGATCAAGCGCATCGCGGATGAAAGCTCCGTCAGCTCGCTGTTCGATTGATGCGCGATAGCGACGTCGCTTTGGCCCAGCGCCTCGCCGATCTGGCGGGCGACGCGATCCGCCCGTTGTTTCGCGCGGGCGTGGCCGTGGAGAAAAAGTCCGACACCTCACCCGTCACCGAAGCCGACCGGGCCGCCGAAGCGGCGATGCGCCGCCTGATCGAGGCCGAGCACCCGCGCGACGGCATCATCGGCGAGGAATATGGCGACAAGCCGTCGCAAACCGGGCGAACCTGGGTGCTCGATCCGATCGACGGGACGATCAGCTTCACGGCCGGGCGCGCAATCTTCGGCACGCTGATCGCGTTGTTGGAGGACGACTGGCCGGTCCTCGGCGTGATCGATCAGCCGATCGCCAGGGACCGCTGGATCGGCGCCATCGGGCGCGAGACGACCCTCAACGGGCAAGCGGCGCGATCCCGCCTCTGCCGCGAATTGTCTGGCGCGATCCTCGCGACCAGCAGCCCGCATTACTTCTTCGACGAAAGCTCGGTCGCGGCGTACCTCGCCATCGCCAGCAAGGTCGACCGGCTGCGCATCGTCTATGGCGGCGATTGCTATAATTACGGGCTGCTGGCGTCGGGCCATCTCGACCTCGTCGTCGAAAGCGGGCTGAAGCTGCACGATTTTGCGGCGCTCGTCCCCATTGTCGAAGGCGCGGGGGGCACGATGTGCGACTGGGCGGGCGATCCGCTCAACCGCGACAGCAAGGGCGATGTCATCGCGCTCGGCGATCCGGCGCGGCTCGAGGGTGTGCTCGAGGCGCTCGCCGTTTAACGCGGCGCGTCGGTCGCCAAACTGCCGCTGTCGGGCCAGAATTCCACGACGTCGAACAAGGTGCCGGGTCGCGGCGCGTCGATGATCAATCGCCAACGAAAATCGCCGATACGATCGACCAGGCCGATGCGATCGGTCGCCGGGTCGGCCCCGTAACCCGGCGCATCCGCGCCGGCCACGCGCGCCGCACCGCCCAGGAAGACACGCCGGTCATTGCCATCGGCCCACAGGCGGCCCGCCGGACGATCGCTGCCCGTGCCTTTGGCAAAGGTCAGAAGGGCGCCGTCGGACTGAACGTAGCAAAAAAACGGTGGAAAGGTCCGTGCAGACCCCACAGCCGGGAGCCGGTGAACGCGGCAGCGGTACACGCCTGGAGTCGGCGATGGCCAGCGGGCCGTCGTATTGGTCTTGAGTGCGGCCTGTCCCGCGCCGGATCGCGGCGCGGCAGCCGCAAATCGATCGGGCAAGGTCGTCAGGCGCGCAATGTCGGACGATCGCGCGACGTGCCGCCAATCGTCCGAGGGCTCGTCCGACACGATCGGTTCGCCGACCGCCACGGTCGCACGCGTCATCGTGCGATGGGCACAACCGCCCAAGGCGAGAACGGCGCACACGATCAGCGGTGCGCTACGCATCATGGTTCACCAGCGCAGTCATCGGGAATGATATCAATCCTCCCCATTGGTTAACAACTTGTTTCGACTAGAAAATGCCGAGGAACTTCTTGCGCTGATCCTTGCGCTCTTCGCCGGTCGTTTTGCCGCTTTTCGACTTGGCCGTGGTGCCTTTGCCGACATCGTCGCGTGGTTTGCCGCCGGTCGTTTTTTGCGCCGAAGCGCTGGCCGCCGACAGGACGGGGCCGCACGCCGCCGACTTGGCATCGCCGACATCGACGAACGCCAGAACGGCCGCCGGCGGGGCCAGCGCCAGCAGACCCAGGCCGACCCCGGCACGCGTCAGCAATTGCGGGCTGATGATCTGGAAGCCGGGCTTGGCGAACACGCCGTTCACGCCGACCGGCGATTGACCGGAGAAGAGCGAAATGGTCTTGCCGTCCGCACGGAAGGCCAGATCCAGCGCCTCGGTGCGGAACGAGAAACCACCGCGCCCGACAATCACGTTCTTGGTCGTATCGATCAGGATCGGGTCCGCGGCCGCAATGCCGTTGCGCACGGTGAACGCCACCAGCCCGCAGTTGATATCGACCGGCTTTTTGAGCTTTTTGCCCAGCAATTTGGTGACGTAGGTGCCGATGTCGATCTCGGCCAACTGGATATTCCGCGTCCAGAACGACCCCTTGGGAATAACGACCGCGATACGACCGTTGGACGTCGCCAGGCTGCTGCGCACCGAATCGCCGGTGCCGCTCATCTTGATCCGTGCGCTGAGTGTGCCCGTCGTGCCCGATTCCTCGACGCCGAAGCGCCCGAGCAATTTGCCCATCGGCGTCGGCGACAGCTTGATATCATATGCCGTGACGACCTGGGGCACGCGCGCGTTGATCGAGATGTCCGACCATAATTTTCCGCCCGCGAGGTCGAGGGTCAGTGGGCTGAGCTTGAGCAGCGAGTGATCGAGACCAAGCGTCAGATCGATATTGCTGACGGGCAAATTCTTCGCGCGCACGGCAGTCACATGATATTTCACATCGGCGTCGAACTGCTTGATCGCCTCGATCTTGAGCGGTGCGTCGGGCAAGACGCGTGGTGTGCCTGCAACCGTGCCGACGACCGCGCCGGTCTTCGCTGCCTGTTGCGCATTCCACCCGAAGAACGGCCCGGCATCGAGGATGTCGAGCGACCGCGTCTTGAGATCAGCGCTGAGGTAGACGCGCTCGCCGGTCTTGACGCTCACGCGGCCGGCGATGTCGCTGGTCCCGAAAATGCCGCGCAAATTGGTCAGGTCGTAATTGCCGCCCTGCTTCACCAGCGTCGCCGCCATGCGATACGCGCGCGTCTCCGGCACCGCCACGCCGATGAAATCGAACAGATGCGCGATGTTGTCGCCACGCGCGGTGGTCGCCAGCTTGGCGCCATCGATCACCGTCGCACCGGTCAATGTGCCGTCGACCGTGACCGTCTGACCCAATCCCCACGCGGTCAACGTCAGCTTGTTCTCGCCGCCACCGACCATCTCGTTGGGTGACAACAGGCCGCCCTTCAACTGGAACGGCTTGTCATTGAACCGGCCGTTGCCGGTAAAGCGGACGTCATTGGTAATGCGCGTCTGCTGACCCGCGACCGTCGCGATATCGATATGCGCTTCGAGCCGCATCTTGGGATCGAGATAATCGACGTGCGAGCCCACCGCCGAAGTCCGCTCGATATGCGGCAGTTCGAACGGCTTGCCCTTTTTATTGGGGTCCCCGAACGTCCAGGTGTTGCGCTGATGCAGCTTATCCCATGCCAGATCGACCTTGGCGCCATCGAGGTTAAGCCACATCATTTCGCGCCGCCCGAGGATCAACGGCCAGGTGCGCAAGCGCGTGTCGATATGCTTCGACGTGAACAACTGTCCACCGCGCCAGGCGGGGTTGGCGACGCTCAACCCGTCGGCCACGAACTTCACGTTGAACCAGTTGAAATAGAGCTGGAAATCGCCCGCGACCTTGACCTCGCGTTCGATCTGCTTGCCGACGATCTTTTCGAACGGGTGTTTCAGGAACCGGCCCTTGGTGACGAACAGCACCAGCCAGGCGAGGAAGATCGCGGCGACGAAGCCGAGGATGATCCGCAGCCATACCGGCATCCGGCGCCAGCGGTTGCGTGCCGGCACTTCTTCGACAGGCGTCGCGGGCTGTTCCGCAGCCGAAACGGTTTCGGCCTCGGGCATGTCTATTGGTTGCTCGTTATCGGCCATCCGTACCCCAACGAGCGTGACGCGCGCCCGTTCCTTGCCATTTCCGCGCTTCACCGCTACTGGCCGCAGCTTCAACGCGACGATCTACAACGAATCGCCTGGCTGAAAGGGCTGCCAGGGCGATTTCGAACGTCGAACCGAAAGGAACGAAAATGCCCAAACTGAAGACCAAGAGCGGGGTGAAGAAGCGCTTCACCGTCACCGCGACCGGCAAGTTGAAGCATGGCGTCGCTGGCAAGCGTCACCGGCTCATGAGCCACAATTCCAAGTACATCCGTCAGAACCGCCGCACCTCCGTGCTGTCGGCGGCCGACACACCGACGGTGCGCCTGTGGGCGCCCTACGGTCTCAAGTAAGGAGGCCCGGTAGATGGCACGCGTAAAACGCGGCGTTACGACGCACGCAAAGCACAAGCGGATCCTGGAACAGGCCAAGGGCTATTATGGCCGCCGCAAGAACACCATCCGCATCGCCCGCCAGGCGGTGGAGAAGGCCGGACAATACGCCTATCGCGACCGCAAGGTCCGCAAGCGTTCGTTCCGCGCCCTGTGGATTCAGCGCATCAACGCCGCGGTTCGCCTGGAAGGGCTGACCTATGGCCAGTTCATGCACGGCCTGAAGCTCGCCGGCGTCGATCTCGACCGGAAAGTCCTGGCCGACATCGCGATGCACGAGGGTGAATCGTTTAGCACCATCATCGCGCAGGCGAAGGCAGCGTTGCCGCAAGCGGCATAAGCGTCCTTCGTAACTGAAGCGCATCGGGGCGTGGACGGGTTGCCGTCTGCGCCCTTTTGCTTGATCGGTCGGCATGCGGGAGCGGGAACCATGCGTTTACATCATGGCCAGTGCGAAACGCGGTACGCTTTACACCGGCTTGACGTCGGACTTGCCGGGCCGGGTGTATCAGCACCGCGAAAGCGTGACGGGCGGCTTTACCAAACGGTACGGCGTCAAACGGCTGGTTTGGTTCGAACGACACGACGAGATGGAATGGGCCATTCTGCGCGAAAAGCAGATCAAGGAATGGAAACGCCTGTGGAAGTTGCAGTTGATCGAAGCGGAGAACCCCTGCTGGGACGATCTGGCTGTGACGATCTTGGGTTTCCATTCCCTTCCATAATTCCCGTCCGTCACCCCGGCGAAAGCCGGGGTCCACGTCGCGACGGTCGGCCAGCCATCGCAACGGCATCTCTTGCGGCGAAATGGACCCCGGCTTTCGCCGGGGTGACGGCAAAGGTTTGGTAATGACCATCGACGATCTGACAGCCGAAATCGGTTCCGCAAATACGCTCGACGCGGTCGAATCGCTCCGTGTCGCACTGCTCGGCAAGCAGGGCAGCATTACCGGGCTGCTCAAGACGCTTGGCGGGATGACCCCCGAACAGCGTCAGGTCGAAGGGCCGCGACTGAACGGGCTGCGCGAAGCCGCAACGGCAGCGATTGCCGCGCGCAAGGCGAGCCTCGAAGGCGCCGCGCTCGAAGCCAAGCTCGCCTCCGAACGGCTCGACCTCTCGCTCCCCGCGCCCGACAGCCCGCGCGGCACGATCCACCCGGTCAGTCAGGTGATGGACGAACTTGCCGAAATCTTCGCCGATATGGGTTTCGCCGTCGCCGAAGGACCGGAGATTGAGGACGATTGGCACAATTTCACCGCGCTCAACATTCCCGAGACGCACCCCGCGCGGGCGATGCACGACACGTTCTACTTCCCTGACGGGAAACTGCTCCGCACGCACACCAGCCCGGTTCAAATCCGCACGATGACCTCGCAAGCCCCGCCGCTGCGGATCATCGCGCCGGGCCGCGTCTATCGTTCGGACTCGGACGCCACGCACACGCCCATGTTCCACCAGATCGAAGGGCTGGTGATCGACGAGGGCATCCATCTCGGCCACCTCAAATGGACGCTGGAGACGATGCTGCGCGCGTTCTTCGAGCGCGACGATATCGTCCTGCGCCTGCGGCCGAGCTATTTCCCGTTCACCGAACCTTCGGTCGAAGTCGATGTCGGCTATTCGTGGCAAGGCAGCCGCCGCATTCTCGGCGGGGACGAGAACTGGATGGAGCTGTTGGGTTCCGGCATGGTTCACCCGCGCGTCCTCGCCAACTGCAACATCGACGCGACGCGCTACTCGGGTTTCGCGTTCGGCGTCGGCGTCGATCGGCTGGCGATGCTCAAATACGGCATGGACGATCTGCGCGCTTTCTTCGACGGCGATCTGCGCTGGCTGCGCCATTACGGCTTCGCCGCCCTCGATGTGCCCACGCTTAGCCGGGGGATTTCGGCATGAAGTTCACGCTCGGCTGGCTCAAGGAGCACCTCGTCACCGAAGCGACCGCCCAGGACGTCGCGGATACGCTCAACAAGATCGGCCTCGAGGTCGAAGGCGTCGACGATCCGGCGGATCGCTTCACCGGTTTCACCGTCGCGCGCGTGCTCACCGCCGAACGCCACCCACAGGCCGACAAGCTGCAGGTGCTGACGGTCGATGCCGGTAACGGCCCGCTGCAGATCGTCTGCGGCGCGCCCAATGCCCGTGCGGGGTTGGTCGGTGTGCTCGGCAGCCCGGGTGCGACCGTCCCGGCCAACGGCATGATGCTGAAGGTCGCGGCGGTCCGCGGCGTCGAAAGCTTCGGCATGATGTGCTCGTCGCGCGAACTCGGCCTGGGCGATGAGCATGACGGTATCATCGAACTGCCCGCCGACGCGCCGGTCGGCACGGCCTATGCCGACTATGCCGGCAGCGACCCGGTGTTCGACGTCGCGATCACCCCCAACCGGCAGGATTGCATGGGCGTGCGCGGCATCGCTCGTGATCTCGCCGCGGCGGGCCTCGGCACGCTCAAGCCGCTGGCGCAGGTCTATCATGCCGACGACCTGGCCCCGGTTGATGGCAGCGATCCCGCGCCCGAAATTCGCATCGACGATCCCGCAGGCTGTCCCGCCTTCTACGCGCAGGCGATCAGCGGCGTGACCAACGGCAGCGCGCCAATTTGGATGACCCAAAAGCTCGCGGCGGTCGGCCAGAAATCGATCTCGGCCCTGGTCGACATGACCAACTTCCTGACGCTCGATCTCGGTCGCCCACTCCACGTCTATGACCGCGCCAAACTCACCGGCCCGCTCAATGCCCGCAAGGCGCGTGACGGCGAAACCGTCGAAACGCTCAACGGCAAGAGCTACACGCTCGACGCGAGCATGACCGTGATCGCCGACGATAGCGGCGTCCACGACATTGGCGGGATCATGGGCGGCATGCACTCCGGCGTGTCCGACGCGACCACCGAAGTGATCATCGAATGCGCCTATTTCACGCCTGAGAAGATCGCCCTGACGGGGCAGAAACTGGCACTGACCAGCGACGCGCGCGCGCGTTTCGAACGCGGCGTCGATCCGGCGTTCCTCGATGAAGGCCTGTCGATCGCGACGCGCTTCGTGCTCGAACATTGCGGCGGCACCGCCAGCGCGGTGACGCGCGTCGGCCAGCCGCCCATCGCGCGCAAATCGGTGTCGTTCGATCCTGCGCTTACCGCGCGGCTTGGCGGCGTCGAACTGCCCGCCGATGAGCAGGCCGCGATCCTCACCCGCCTCGGCTTCGAAGTCGCGGGTGGCAACGCGCTCGTCCCGACCTGGCGCCGCGATATCGACGGCCCCGCCGATCTGGTCGAGGAAGTCGTGCGCATCGCCGGTCTAGATCGCGTCGCCTCGGTAGCACTGCCGCGCCCAGACGGCGTCACCAAACCCACCGCCACGGCGTCGCAAAAGCGGGAATCGCGCGTCCGCCGCGCGGCCGCCGCGCGCGGCCTCAACGAAGCGGTGACGTGGAGCTTCGTCGGCGAAACCGAAGCTGCCGCATTCGGCGGTGCGGCGTGGACGCTCGCCAATCCGATTTCGGAAGAGCTGAAGGCCATGCGCCCGTCGTTGCTCCCGGGCCTGCTCGCTGCCGCGCGTCGCAATCTGGCACGCGACGAAACCAGCGTGCGCCTGTTCGAAGTCGGCCGCCGCTATCTCGCCGATGCCGAGCGCGCGACCGTCGGTATCGTCCTCGCGGGCGACAAGACATCGCGCGGTTGGGCCAGTGGCAAGGCGCAAGCGTTCGACGCGTACGACGTCAAGGCCGAGGCCCTGGCCTTGCTCGCCGCCGCCGGAGCACCGGTCGACAATCTGCAAATCTTCGGCGAAGCGGGCGACCACTTCCATCCCGGCCAGTCGGCCACCTTACGCCTCGGGCCAAAGACAGTTCTGGCGAGCTTCGGCATGCTCCACCCGGCCGCCGCCAGGGCGTTCGATCTCGACGGCCCGGTTGCTGCGGTCGAAGTTTATCTCGACGCCATCCCGCCCTCGCGCGGCGGCGGACGCGCGGCTTATGCACCGAGCGCGTTGCAGGCCGTCCGCCGCGATTTCGCCTTCCTCGTTCCCGAAAGCGTGACCGCCGCCGCCCTCGTCCGCGCCATCAAGGGTGCGGACAAGGCGGCGATCACGTCCGCGCGCGTGTTCGACCGCTTCGCGGGCGCCGGCGTGCCCGATGGCCAAATCAGCCTCGCGGTCGAAGTCACGTTGCAACCGGGCCCACAAAGCTTCACCGAAACCGAGTTGAAGGCGATTGCCGAACGTATCGTCGCGGCGGCCGTTAAGCTCGGAGCCAGCTTGCGCGGCTAAGCTTTCGTCATCCTCGCGAAAGCGGGGATGACGAGATCGTTTTAAATTGGATGACTTCTGTTAAGTCATTGCCGGGTCGGGAGTTTTGTTCGAATGACCCAAGTCTGGCGCAAATTGATATCGACCGTCACCCTTGCCTCGCTCGCCGCGTGCGGCGGCGGCGGCGGGGGCAGCACCGGTTCGACCGGATCGACCGGCGGCACCACCACTGGCGGCCAAACGAGCGCCGGCTGCTCGCTGGTCGAGCGAGAAAACTGGGCATTCGGCGTGCTCAAGGAATGGTATCTGTTCCCCGAAACGCTGCCGTCATCGCTCAGCACTGCGGGCTACACGACCGTCCCCGACTACATCGACGCCCTCACCGCCACGGCGCGGTCGCAGCGGCGTGACCGCTATTTCACCTATCTGACCTCGATCGCCGACGAGACCGCTTATTACACCAGCGGCTCCAGCGCGGGCTTTGGTTTCCGCGTCGCGACCGATGCGACCGCGGGCACCGCCACGATCACCGAAGGATTCGAAACCGCGCCAGCCTATGCCGCGGGGATCGACCGCGGCGACCGCATCGACGCCATCGGCACGACCACCGCCGACCTGCGCACGGTCAGCAGCATCATCGCCAGCGAAGGCGTGGCCGGCGTGACCAACGCCTTCGGCCCGACCACCGCGGGCGTCACCCGCGTGCTGCGCGTCATCGGCCCCAGCGGCACGCGCACGGTCAGCGTGACCAAGGCCGATTACAGCCTCGAGCCCTTGTCCCCGCGCTATGGCGTCAAGGTGATCGACGATGGCGGGCACAAGGTCGGCTATATCAACCTGCGCACCTTCATCACGACCGCCGATGCCGGTTTGCGCGATGCCTTTGCCAATTTCAAAAGCCAGGGCGTCACCGAGGTGGTCATTGATCTGCGCTATAATGGCGGCGGGCTGGTCGCGACGGCGGAGCTGATCGGCGACCTGCTCGGCGCCAATCGCTTCACCAGCGACATTTTCGACAAGCAGACCTTCCGTCCCGAAAAGACGTCGAACAACGTCACGCGCACTTTCCAGCCATCGGCCCAATCGATCGCACCGACGCGGATTGCCTTCATCGGCACCGGCGCGACCGCCTCCGCCAGCGAACTCGTGATCAACGGCATGGTCCCGTATCTCGGCACCAACATGGCGCTGGTCGGGGCCAATACTTATGGCAAGCCGGTCGGCCAGATCGCCATCGACAAATCGTCGTGCGACGACCGGTTGCGCGTGATCGCCTTCGCGACCCAGAATGGCAGCGGCAACGCCAATTATTTCGACGGCCTTGCGACGACCGTCCCCGTCACTTGCCGCGCGGGCGACGACGCCACCAAGCCATTGGGCGACGTGACCGAAGCCTCGCTGCGTGCCGCGCTCGATTTCGTCGAAGGCAAGCCGTGCAGCGCGGGTGCCATCGCCTCGGGTGAACAGGTCGCGCAATCGGCGCATGCCCGCGAATTGCTGACTCCGCTGCAACCCACCGTCGCGCAGCGCGAGGTGACGGGGTTGTTCTAAGCTGCGGTTTTCCGCACACGCGGCGGATGCTCATTCTCGCTTCCGCCAGCCCGCGCCGGCTCGCTCTGCTCGCGCGCATCGGCGTGACGCCCGACGCGGTCGATCCGGCGGATGTCGATGAAAGCGTGCTTAAGGACGAAGCCCCGCGCGACCACGCCCGGCGTCTGGCCCGCGACAAGGCCGTGGCGGTCGCTGCCCGCCACCCCGGCAAGATCGTCCTCGCCGCCGACACCGTGGTCCATGCCGGGCGCCGCATCCTGCCCAAGGCGGAGGACGAGGCGACTGCGCGCGCGTGCTTGCACTTATTGTCCGGTCGCCGCCACCGCGTGCTGACCGCAGTCGCGGTCATCGACGCAGGCGGCAAGTTGCGCGAGCGGCTGTCCGAATCTTTGGTCACGCTCAAGCCACTGACTGCGCGCGAGATCGACGCCTATGTCGCGTCGGACGAATGGCGCGGCAAAGCGGGCGGCTATGCGCTGCAAAGCTATGCCGAAGCGTTTTGCCGCGAGTTTCGCGGATCGCATTCGGGTGTGGTCGGGCTGCCGCTGTACGAAACGCGCAACCTGCTTCTCGCCAGCGGGCTGAGCCTCTGACATGGCCGCCTGGCTGGTCGAGGAAACCCCCGAAGTCGACCGCGCAATCCTGATCGATGGCGACCGGATTCTCGCCGCGCACATCGCGCTCAAGGGCGACGATCATCCGCGATTGGGGGCCGTCCTCGCCGCGCGTTGGCACAGCCCGCAACGCGTCAACGCCGGCGAACGCCCCGCCGCCGCGATCCTGATCGACGAACATGACAACCAGCTTTATTTGCCGCGCCCGCCGGCCGGCGCCGGGCCGGGCACCAGGCTTACCGTCGAAGTGGTGCGCGAAGCCGTCTGGACCCCGCGCTCGCACAAGCTCGCCAAGGTTCGCGTGACGGACGCCGCCGCCGCCGCAGTACCCTCGCTCCCCGCAATCCTCGCCGCGCCGATCCTGTCACCGTACCAGCCCGACGCTTTAGAAGCCGCGGGCTGGACCGAATTGCTCGAGGAGGCCGAATTGGGCCGCGTCGATGGCGACGGCGTGCGGCTATGGCTCGACGCGACCGAAGCGATGACGTTGATCGATATCGACGGCACGCTCCCGCCCGAAGACCTGGCCGTCGCGGGCGCAACGCTCGTCGCGCGCACCATCCGGCGCCTGGATATCGGCGGATCGATCGGGATCGACTTCCCGACTGTCGCGTCAAAATCCGCGCGTCTCGCCGCCGCCGACGCATTCGATGCGGCGATGACCGATGCGTTCGCCAGTCCGTTCGAGCGCACCGCGATCAACGGCTATGGCTTCATGCAGGTCATCCGCCCGCTGCTGCGCCCATCGATCATGGCGATCATGCGCTCTCGTCACGCCCAGCACGAACACGCCCGCCGCACCCACCGCGCCGAATATGACGGCTATTTGTCCGCCATGCCGCGACGCTGACCCAACATACAGGCGATCACCAGCCAGCCGTGCGTCACCAGCCCGTTGGCCAGCGCAATCGGTGTGTTCGACGTGCTGAACATGATGCCGGTGATGACGAACGGCTCGGCCAATGCCCAGCCCGAATTGGTCGCCGCGTTGCGCCACGCCAGTCCGGCGACATAACCCCAGCCCATGCAAATCACCGGTCCGGCCCAGCGAAAATCGATATAAAGCGATCCGAAAGCCGAGGGCAGCAGCCCATAAACGCCAATGTCCTTCAGCGCCCTGAAGTCGCGGACCATCAGTGCGGGATCCACGCGGCGGACGATAGCGACGATCAGATCCGCGCCATTGACACCCCACTGCATCGGCCCGGCATAGGCGGTGAAGATGGTATTGGAGACAACCAGGCCTTGGACGAAATACCATCCGGCCATGAAGAGCAGGAACGTGCCGAACGGGCCGAGCAAGGCAGTCCATATCGGTTGCGCCGCCATGCGCACCCCCCAGTCTTGCGGCGCGTGGGCGAGCAAGCTTGGCACCCCGCCCGACCGGGCGGCGCGAACCGCGAAGATGCGCGCGAAATAGATCAGCGCAGCCACGGCACCGACACTTCCGCCGGCGGCGATCCAGCCCCGATTCGACAACGGTCCGGCTCGCCGGACGAGCAGGCTGACCAACCCGATCACCATCGTATAGACCAGCGGCCCCCCGCCGCCCGTTGCGATTGATGCGGCCACCGTGGGCAGTATTGCGAACAATGCGAGCCGGAACATGCCGATGGACCGGCTGAGGACGATCTGCCGTGCGAGATACACGAAGCTCGCCGGATAGGTCAGGAACGCCAGCTTGTACGCCAAACTGCTGCTCGACGACCGACCGAAGAACAAATCCTGCGACACCTGCGCACGCCACACAGAGCGCGCGGGCAGATTAAGCGGCCCGCCGATCATGATATCGACCGCGAATGCGCCAATGGCGATCAGTGCGACAGCGGCAAGCAGCCGATCCACGAACAGCGCGTCAGTCTGGGGTAACGGCCGGGCAGCGATCCGAACGCCCCGCGAGAGCCATGTGCCGAGGCAGAAGCTGGCCAGAAACAGTCCGAGCACCGCCAAGCCATAAAGCGATAGTGGTCGCGTCAGGCGCATCGGCAGGACGCCGAGCAACAACAGCCACGCCGTGGCCCACACCCCAAGCATAAGGATGGCGGGATGCCGCATCATCCGCCGGACGCTCCACGAATACGCGGCGGAACGACCATGCCCGCCCGCCGTGCGCGCCGTTCGTACATGCGGCCCTTGGCTTCCTGCCAGGCCGCAACGACGGGCAACGCCAGCCGCCGCCACGGGCTGTCGATGAGATTCAATTTAGTCTGCACCTGCATCGCTCGATTTCTGTGACCATCCAGCCCGTGGAGCACATGCGCGCGCAATCTGTCGCGACCGCGCGGCGTCAGCAACGTGTCGATCGCGGCGACTACGGCATCCCCCGCAACGGATGGAAATAGCCGCCGATGCAGCTCAAGCGCCCCGAACAACGCGCGCTGGATTTGCCACTGCTTCGCGCGGGCCACGCATAACGGCAGGAGGTCGTTATGGCCTTCGATCAACAGGTGGAAATCGACATGGCGGATCAATTTCGAGGCGAATTCGTCCTTGGCCAGCTCGAATGCCTGAGCGAGGATCGCGTCAGCGCGTGAAAACCGCCACAAATTAAGGCCGTCCCCAACGAACGTTTCGCGCCGCTGCATCAGGCCAGCATAATCGATGGTATTGCGGACCGGCTGGGCGAAGCTTTGATGCAGTTCGACGTGCACCTCCCCGAACATGATCGAAGCCTCGAAATGGTCGGGCGAAAACGGTGCGCCATGCGCCCCGCACTTGCGGTCGTGACCGTGAGCGGCGAGCCGGTCGAGCAATTCCGCAAACCGCTCCCGCGGCACCAGCACGTCGAGATCGCTCATCGGGCGCAGCGCCGGATCGGGATAGAGGCGGTGCTGGAAATCGCTGCCCTTGTAACAGGTGAACGCATCCGCCCCGACGATCTCCGCCAGCCGGGGCAGTGCGGCGCGACTGAGGTCGTGGCGCTTGCGATAGATTGCCGCCCAGGCACGATGTCGCGATTTGGCAGCTTCGAGGCTGTCCGGAAGACCGCCCGCCACCATCAGCAGCGGCAGCAGGCCGTGATCGTTGGCGGTGACAAAGAACAGCTTGGCCTCATCGTCACTCAGAGGCGGCCACGGCGTCCCCGACGCACGCTGCCAGACCAACGGCCAGAGTTCGTCAGGCAGGTTCACGCCAGCGTCAGTGCAGGTCGCGTCACGAAGCGGTTCAGCGCCCAGGCCAGCGGCACTGCCAGCAATATCGACCCGGCAATCGCCAGCAAACGCGCGTCGATCCGCGCATAATCGATCGCAAAGCGTGATGCGGCGAGCAGCGGCGGGAAGACCAGCCACAATTCGTAGGCCAGCAGGCCAATGGGTGCGAGCGCCGCAAACCACGCCCGGCGCGCGTGAACCACCGCCAGGAACAGCAGGATTGCGCCGCAAAACCCGAGCGCTTGGCCGATCCACAACTCACCCGCGCCCCACGCGACGCTCCACGCCAGACGGCAGACGAGCAAGGTCGCGACGACAAACAACAGCGTACCGGTCTTGCCGGGCGACCCCGCCAGCCGCGCCCACGCACCGAAATGCGCCAGCGCCAGCCCCAACACGATGCGCACCGGGAAATGCACATGCCACCACCGTCCGACGACGATCATCACGGCCATCGCCACGAACAACATGACGATCGCCACCCCCAAGCGCCGCCGGGACAGCGCGAAGGGCGGGATCAGGCACAGCGCATAGAACAACAACACTATGGTGACGATGCCATGGATCGACGCGAAGGTCGGCTGCACGACCGGCACGTGCAGCAGCGCGAGCGTCCGCAGTAGCGCCGCCAATGCCGGCGGCTGGCCCAAAGCGGCGGACAACGCCCATCCCAAAACGGCGACGACAAGGAATGCGGGAAAGAGTCGTCCGAACACGCGGTGGACAAAGCCGCGCCAGCCATCGCCGCGGGACGCCAGCCAATATCCGGCGAGCAGCCAGAAAAGTGCCGATCCCATGACCCGCAAGTCGCAATCGTAAACCAGTATGCGCGGCAGCGTTTCCGGTGCCTGATCCCATTGTCCATAAATCAGGAACTCGAGGCAAATCTGGGTGCCCACGAGCAGCGCTGCCAGTCCACGCAGCCCTTCGAACCGCGCATCGCGGGCTGCCGGCATCAGGCGCTGGTGGACGGCGCCGGATCGGGCAACGGCGCGCCACGTCCGCGCCACCGCGTCCAGATCGAGCGGAACGGGTGCAGCAACTGCCCGATGAAACTTTCCGGAATTTCGGGACCATCGACGCCATAGACCGTCGGTGCGGGCAGCTTGCGCTCGGCGGTCCCGAACAAATCGTCCCAGAACGAAAACAGCATTCCGTAATTGGTGTCGTGCAGCTCGGCGGCGCGGGCGTGGTGCTTGCGGTGGAAGACCGGACTGACGAATACCCGGCCCAGCCGCCCGTAATGCCAGTCCCATTCGGAATGCTGAATCAGCAACAGCCACGCCATGATGAAATCGAGGGTGATCCACGTCGTCACCGTCGTCCCCAAAATCTGGAACGGGATGAACAGCCACAGCCTCAGCAGCGTCTCATCGACCATGTGGAACCGGTAATTGGTCACTGCGGTCAGCGATTGCTGCGAATGATGGATCGAGTGGAATTCCCACAGCATCCAGTGCGAATGACGCCAGCGGTGGCTCCAATAACCGACGAAATCCGACGTCGCGATCATCGCCACCATCTGCAGCCAACCGGGCATCGCATAGAGCAGGTTCAGTTGCAGCCCGGGGGTGTAGCGGGCCACCAGCCCCGTCAGCGCGACATAGATCCAGGTGAAGAACAGGATATGATAGAAGCCGCCGTAATAAAACACGAAGTAGAGCAAATCGAGGCGGAAGCTTTTGCCGCCATAACGCACCCGCCAGTTCCGGCGGCGCGCGACTTCGAGCAGAATCGTCACCGCAAGCACCAGCCCCAATTTGGCGTAATCGCGCAACGCGCTGGCGCTGAGCAAATGCACTTCAGCGCGGGACAAGAGCCAATGCAGCCGCTCCATATCAGCGGCCCACGAGGTGCGGCAGGATCGTGCTGCGCGCATGTTCACGCCGGAACGACCAGATCAGCCCGTCGAGATAGAAATGCTCGAACGCGATAAGGAGGTAGAGTGCGTTCCACCACGTCATCGTGTCGGTCGCGCTGGCGACATCGCGGAGGAACGAAAAGCTGTAGCCGACCACAATCAGGATCGGCACGAGGATGACCAGCTTTGCACTCATTCCCGCCAGCAACTGAGGCGCGCCGCCCGCGGCACCCGCAAATTTCCGGCGATGAAGCAGCCATACCAGCGCGAGATACTGCACATAATGCGGCAACAGCATGATGAGCGTGGCGTAATTGGAATCGCGCATCAGGAAATAGGGGTAGAAGAACACTAGGCCGGTGATCAGGAACAGCGCTTCCGGCAGGCCCACCGCCTCGCGCCGCCGCACGAGGGCGACGATCAGGCGCAGCACGGTCAGCCCTGCGGCAATCCCCGCCGCCCATGTCACCGCGTGTACGAAGCCGGGCGAGATCAGGCCGAACAGCGCCGACACCTGATGATGCGTGCCGATATTCCACAGGCACAGAAACAGGCTGATGGCGATGATCGCGTCGTTCGCGGCGGACTTTTGCGAAGGGTCGCGCACGCCCGCACGTGTGCGATACAGTGACAATATGCCGCAATTCTGGCGCGCAACATGCCAAGTGTTCCAGAAGAACAGCATGAACTGCACGAAATAAGGCACCCCAATGGCGACCAGCGCGAGATAGACAGCGGCCAACACCACAGGCCCGGCATAAAATGCCACCCAACGCTGGCGGTGATATGCCCGGCTGTCTTCCCAGAAATAGAATGCCAGCGTCGACCAATAATGGCTGAACGCCAGCGTCAATGCGGCGACAATCGCGAGCAGCGGGATCTTGAAATAGACTCCGGCCATGATCGGCACGGTGACCAACGGTGCGGCGATCAACAGGAAGAAATCAAACGCAGGCGATTTGATCCAGCCGGCGGCGGCCACGCGTTCGGCGATGCTGGCGCGCAAGCCCCGTGGTGCCACGCTCGCCATCACGCACGCGCCCGGCGACGGAGATGCGCCAGAATCGCGACGGGACCGGCGGCGACGATATCGCGGCGGTGGTGCAGCCGCCGAACGCGTTGACGCAGCGTTGCTGCCTCGATCCGGTGCGGATCGAGCCAGAATTTTAATAACAAAGCGCGCAATACATCCGCTCGCCGCGCCGCCACATCGGTCAGCGTGCCGATGACTTGGCCGGACGCAATCGGGTCGTCGGGCAGCGCATTGGCATCCCCCCACGGCAGCAGCGTATCCGCCGTCCGCGCCGCGATACGGTGCACCGCGACCTGATTCTCCAAGACGAACAGGGCAACTTCGCCCACACACGGCTGCGTCCCGCACGCGATCGTGACCCGTGCACCCGGGGCGATGGCGGGTAGCATGCTGGTTCCCGAAAACTGCGTCTCGATCACTCTTTGCTCACGCCGCCACTGCTCGGCCACCACGCGCAGTTGCGCAGCGGACAACAGCGTATCGGCGGCGGCGATCACTGCCGCGCGACCATCGCGCGTGCGGTTTCGATTTCGTCGTCGTTGAACCCGGCCTCGCGGCGCAATTCCGCAGATACCGGATAGACTGTGACGTTGCCGCCGGAGATGACTTTGAACGCCCGGTCGGCATGGGCGATAGCGCGGGACAGGTCCATGATTGCCCGGCCGCCCTCACGCTCGATCAGCCGTTCGATCCAGACATTGGCGAAACGGACATGATGCACCTCGTCGGCGAGTTGCGCGTCGAACAGTCCAACGAATTCGTGATCGTCCTTCTTGCTGAACGAGGCGATGCCGTCCTGAATCGCGTCGATGCCGGATGCTTCGAAACTGCGATTTGCGACCGCCAGCCGCCCGATCAACGATTTGATCATGGTGATGATGCGGAACTGAAAATTGATCACCGGATAGCGCCCGACCGGGCAACCCCGTTTTTCCATCAGGCGGCGAAAGGCCATCGCATGCCGCGACTCGTCGGCGCACTGCTTGGCGATCTCCATCCGCAACGCCCAATCGGCTTCGGGAAAATCGGTCAGGTTACGCGCGGCGATTTCCAGGCTGTCGATCTCCTCGTTCATCTGCCGATGGAGGAACTCGACTTCATGTTCGGGATGGTCGGGCGGCAAATTGGCAAGCTCAACATGCAAATCGCGCACGTCGAACCGCGCGTCGCGGGCGGGGTTCGCAGCGAACAACTCAGGGCTCATGCCGCCAGCGGCTCCTGAACGAGCGTGCGGAAACCCGCCTGCGACAGGATTTCGTGAATTTCGTCGTCGCTGAATTCTGCCAGTTTGCGGTCGGCGACGTTGACCGCGGGAATGCGCTCTTCGGGCGATTGCAAAACGGTGCCGACCGCATTGACCTCACCGCCGTCGCGGATCTGGAACTTGGCATTGGCGGCCATCAGGAAGCGGACGGCGTGCGCCACCTTCATCAGCAGGCGACGATCGTCCGCCACCAGCTTCTTGATCCAGCGATTGGCGAAGCGGACGTGTTGAACTTCGTCGGCGAGGATCGCTTCGAGCAAGCAGGCGGTGTCCTCGTCGCCGCTGGCACGGACGTTGCGTGCGAGCCCGCCGACGACGTCCATTGCCCCTGCCTCCAGCGTCCTGTTCTGCGTCGTCAGCCGGC
The DNA here is from genome assembly GCF_965137005.1 of Sphingomonas antarctica. Lineage (NCBI taxonomy): Bacteria > Pseudomonadati > Pseudomonadota > Alphaproteobacteria > Sphingomonadales > Sphingomonadaceae > Sphingomonas > Sphingomonas antarctica. The sequence continues at coordinate 100,649 of NZ_CBCRXM010000003.1, forward strand.
CGATCAGCGTGTCGAGCGCGCAGGTCACGCTCCATTCGAGCGTCGAGATGGGAAATTCACCCTTGTAACCGCCGACCTCAACGAGCCGCCGGTGCAGCGCGCGGACGTGCCGCGCCTCGTCCCAGCATTGTCGCGCCAGCTCCATGCGCAAGTCCCACGGCGCATCGGGAAACTCAGCGACGCACGCCGCCGCGATGTCGATGCTGGTCATCTCGTTGGTCATGTGCCGGTGCAGCGTTTCGCGTCGGGCGACGCCTTCGGTACCCAGATATTCGTGCATATCGGCGTCGCGGTAGACAATCTCAAAGCAGTTTTCCCGCGCGGGTTCCTCGCGCAGGGTCATGCCATCGACCTGGAAATAGCCGATCTCGGTCATGCCGCCATGTCCTGCGCGACGATCGGCCCGACCGTCGCTTCACGCGCCGCGAACGTCGCGCCGATGTCCGATGCCAGGCCGAGTTCGGCCATGAGCGCTGCGGCTTCGGCGCGCTGTCGCTCGAGTGTCAGGACAATCCGCTCGGCGAGGACGATGGTCGGTTCGTCGAGGATAGCATCGGTGGCAGCAACATAGACGCGATACCGCGCGATCAGCCCCGGCAGGACGCCATCGTACAATGCCGAAATGCGGTCGGCGACCGTTGCCGTGCCCGCCACTTCGGCGAGAAACGCCTGATAGGCGGTCGATGGCGGCACGGTATAATGTTCATGACGGCGCAGCTCGAACGTCCGCTTGCCGAGGATATCGGCCATCTGCGCAAAGTCCCAGATGTGGTGGCCGAACATCACCTTGGCTTCCATCTCGGCGGTGATGGGGGTCCAGCGCGCGGCAGTTTCCATCAGCCACACGCTGACATGGCGGAACGTGGCCACCGCGGTGCACCGCTCGCTAACACTCATCATCGTCATGCGATCACGTGCTCCAGATAGTCGGCGGTCTCGTCGGGACCGCCCAGCTTCAATTCATAAACCTTCGCGCGACCCAGCAGGCGCGTCAGGTCGAACACCCGCCGCCCGTGCGCGGCGTTCAGGAACGATCCCATCAACGGCTGCAACTCGGCGATCTCGCCGCGTCCGGGCGTGATGCGCTTGAGCATGGGCCGGTCGGCAAAACCGCGCAGAAAGACGATGTTGTCCAGCGGCACGGGGTACGGATCGCTGACCGGGAACAGCGTGTTTACGTCGAAGCGGACGAATCCCTCGTCCCGGATGCGTGCGTCGTGTTCGGGCTGCAGCGCGCGATTGACGGCGTCGCAGCGCGGTCCCGGCTTGATCCCGACGGGACGGCGAAACGGCACGATCTTGCCGGTAGCCGGCAGGTAGCCCGCCACCTCGTCGCTCAACAACATATGGCCACGAGCGGCGAGCGACAGTGCCGTGGTCGATTTGCCCCCGCCCGACGGCCCGACGAAAATCGTGCCCTTGCCGCCAATCCCCATCGCGGACGCATGAAAAAAGATCGCGTCATCGCGCAACCGCAAAAGCCGCCAGAACAGGAACCACATCAGCCCGGCGCGCCAATTACCGGTCAGCGCGAACAGACAGTCACGGTCTCGAAAGGCAAAGGCGGGAGTCGCCCCACCGCGCACCGCAACGCAGGTCCAACCGGGCTCGGCGCCGTCGATGGTCTCGAATGTCCCCTGCGCAAGGCTGGTGGCGAAGCGAAACTCCCCCCCGTCGAGCGGCAGCGTGTCGTCGCCCGAAAGCCGGAACCAGCCATAGTCGCCGCCACCGGCAGAAACGACATCGAGCTGCATGTCTGCGCGCTCGTTACTAGACCCCGCCACCGGCGGTGCAGCACCGAACATCGTGAAAAAATCGGCGAACAGTGCCTGATCGTCACTCGACACGGTAATCCGGCGATCGGCCATCACGACCGACGATGACCAGCGATATCCGATGGGCTTCGAACGCAGCGCATGCAGCTGCGCGGTCAAGTTGAGCGAGGGCATAGCGGCACTCCGCAGGCCGCGCCCGATCAGGCGCGGTGCGGGACGTCCGTCGTCAGCAGGAAGCGAGATTCCACCAGCCGCCCATCGACTGGGTGATCTGGAAGGAATTGAGAATGTCCTTCTCGCTCATCGCCTGGATGCGCGGCGTTTCGTAGTGCGGCAGCACCGCATCGTCGCTGTCGGTTGTCTCGATGCGATCGAACTGAGTCGTGTTCATGCAGCCCCCCTATGGCTCATCAAAAACCGTGACGATTGGCTAACGAACGGCCTCGATCAGGTCAAGCGACAGAAGTTCGCGAATGGCGGCGTCCATCTCTTCGCGCACCGGATGTGTCTCGGCGCCCGAAAAATGCCCTGGCAGAGTCGCCGCGATCTCCTCGACACCGCGTTCTCCGTCACAATGTTGCCAGACGTGCGCCATCGTCGAATTCATCACATAAAATTGTGATTTTTCATTGTCATAGAGCATGATTTCATCCTGCAACGGACTTTCGTCGATGCGCGGATTGCGGCGATAGATCGTCATTACTGCCCCCCAACCATTTCCGGAAATTGCCCGCGCAGCCGCCGCGCGTCAATTCATCTTGGTCATCCCCGCCGGGCGTGTCCCGCGCCGGCCGTCGCGCCCAATGCCGCGCGCATCTGCATCAACAGCGTCGGAATCGGGAATGGGCCGGTGAATTCGGCCATCCCCTCCCGTGTCGCAACCTCCATTGCCGGCAGCGGCGGCAGAACGGTGTACCCATCGTCCCGCAACGTCGCGACATTGCGGACGACGGCGGGGTGGTCGTTCATCGCCGGATTGGCGATCGGCATGAAAATCACCGGCACTTCGGCGGCGATGATCAGCGCGGAGACCAGTTCATCAGCGATGCCGTTGGCAACCTTTCCCAAAATGCTGACGCTCGCCGGATAGACCAGCACCAGATCGACGTCGCGGGTCAGTTCGATATGCGGCACGAAGACATGTTCGACGGTGTCGTCCATCTCGATGAACACTTTGTGGCGGCTCGCGACTTCGACGGCATAGGTCGAGACGATCCTCGCCGCTGCGCGGCTCAGCACCACCTGCACATCGTCGGCAAAGTGATGAAGCAATTGCAGGATGATGCGCGGCAACGTGTAAGCGTGATACGCCCCGGTGGCGCACAACAGAATCTTGCGCGCGCGCTTCGGCACGACCTCCATCTTTATCCCTCCACCCCGAAATGCTGCGCCCAGCGGCTAAGCATGAACAACCGCCACACCGCGCGGTAATCATGGTGACGGCCTTGTTCGAAGTCGAGGACGAAACGATCCGCCTGTTCCGCGTCGATCCAGCCCGCCGCCCGAAACTGTGGATCGGCCATGGCGTCGCGCACCAACGGACGAAGCGGACCAGCGAGCATCGCCGCGTCCGGGGTGCCGAACCCCATCCGGTCGGGCCGCTCGGTAATCATAGGTGGCACATGACGGCGCGCGACGTCCCGCAATACGCGCTTGCGATTTCCACGCGAAACCTTGTGATCTGCAGGCAATCCAAATGCAAACTCGACCAGCGCGCGATCGAAATAGGGCACCCGCGCCTCGACCGAATGCGCCATCGCGTTGCGGTCGGCATAGCCCAGGATAATCTTGGCATTGGCCCAGCGCACATCGAAATAAAGCTGCTGGTTGAGCGCCGACGGATCGCGCCCGCGCTCGACCTCCGCAAATCGTGCCGGGGCTGGCGGCGCGGCGACGATCCATGACAAGGGCCTGGGACGCCGCAGATACGGTTTGACGAACCAGTCGGTGAACAGTCCGATGGCCGACCGATGGTCCGCCCTGCCGATCGCGCGCAGTTCGCGCAGCGCGGCGCCGAACCGCCCTCGCTTGAGCAGGTCGCGGACCACGATCCGCTGATGATAGTGATAGCCGCCGAAGATTTCGTCCGCACCCTGCCCATCGAGCACCACCGTGGCACCGTGGCGGCGGCACAATTGGAACACGCGATATTGCGCAAAGGCCGGCATCGCCAGCGGGGGTTCTTCGAGCGCGCCCAGCACCGTATCGACGTTATCGGCGATCCATGCCGCGTCGAACCCGATTTCGTGATTCTCCAGCCCGTGGTGCGCGACCATCGCATCGACGAATTGCAGTTCGCAGGCCTCGGGTGCGGCCTCGCGATAGCCCAGCGAATACGTCGGCAATTTATGCCCCGCGCCGGCTGCCAGTCCGACAATGGTCGACGAATCGATCCCGCCCGACAGCAACGCGCCAACCCTCACATCGGCTTGCCGATGCGTCTCCACTGCGCGCGCGAGCAAGGTTTCCGCCTCAGCGACGGCGTCGGAATGGTCGACCGTTTGGGTCGCGCAAAAGTCCGACAGCCGCCAATAAGGGATCGGCTCGGGCGCAGCCGGTGCATCAATCGGCATCGCACACCAGCTTGCTGGCGGCAGCGCGTAAATTCCGTCGAAAAATGTTTCTTCGACAAACGGATAACGCTGCCCGCGCAGGAACATTTCGACCAAGGGCCGGTTGGCGCGCGGCGCTTCCTCCCGCGCCACGAGGATCTGTTTGACCTCGGAACCGACGATCAGCGCGCCGTGCCGGTCGATCGTCCAGAATAACGGTTTGATCCCGAACCGGTCGCGCGAGAGGATCAGCCGGTTGGCAGGCACATCGACCACGACGATCGCCCACATCCCCTCGAACCGCGTGAAACATGCGCTGCCCCATTCGCGATACGCCGCGAGGACCACTTCGCTGTCGCCCGAACCACGAAACTCGTGCCCGAGGCCGGTCAGCTGGGTTCGCAACATCTCGAAATTGTAAATCTCGCCATTGAAGGCGAGCCAGACATCTCCCGCCCCCATCGGTTGCGAAGCCGCCTCGCCCAGATCGCGTATCGCCAGCCGTCGAAAGGCCAGTCCGAGCTGGGCCGGACCGCTCGGCAAATCGTCGATCCGGTCGGCGTGCATCACAGTTCGCGCGTTCTGCGTCATAACGCCTTCGCCGTCCGGCCCGCGATGTGGAATCGCATTGTGCATCGCGCCCAGCCGTTGGACCAGGCCGGTCGATGCGCTCGGCTGGACGATCAGACTGATCCCGCACATCGCTTCAGCTTTCGCGCTCAATGGTCACGATCCCGTCGCTACAGTGGAGATCGTAACCCACCGTCACGTGGTCGATCCGTCCGGGCTGACAGACGTCCGAGTGCTTCCAGCCGATCGCCCGACCGCGAAGCGCGGGCGCACCATCGCTGTCGGCAATCAGCGCGTCATGCTGGTCGCCCAACCCGCTTAAGACATGCCAGACGCGCTCAGCAGGCCAAGTCGCAAATGGCACGCGCGCGAGCACGATGTCGGCGGCGGTGATCGTTGTCGCATCACTGCCGCCCTGCGCGCGACGCGGCACGTCACCCTCGGCGACCCGCGACAACAGATCGGCGACGAGCGCCGCTGCACGTTCGGCCAGTTCGAAATAAAGGTCGCGCGAAGCGCGACCACGCACCAACGGGATCACCACCTGCGCGGCGATGTCGCCGCTGTCCACGCCCGCGTCCATCCAGTGCACCGTCACCCCGGCGTCGGCATCATCATGCCAATAGGTCGAAAAGACCGGGTCGATCCCGCGATGACGCGGCAGCACCGACATGTGGACGTTGAGCGCGCCGACCCGGGCGCGTTGCAGCGCGGCGAGGGGCAGAATCTTCGGATAGGATGCGACGACGATCAGGTCGGGCGACAAGCATGCGGCCATGCCCTCCGCGGCCATCGGCCCGGCGACATCGCCCCAAACTCTGAATCGCAAAACGCGTTTCAGCCATGCGCGCAGGCCGCGCGCGGGCGTAACGATCGCGATCAAATCATGGTCGGCGGCGATCCGGCGCATCACGCTGTGCGACAGCGGGCTGCCGCTTGCGTACCCCAGGACGGACAGACGAGTCATCGAACGAAAGTCACCCTGCCCCCAGCTATGCCCGCGCATCTGTGCCCCGGCGAGGCGATTGACAATCCACCCACTCTGCCCGCATTTTCGCGCGCAGGGGGATTACGGCGATGACCTGGCCCGAATGGCCGACATGGGACGCGCTGTCGCACCGCGCATGGACCTATTTCATCGACGGGCATTTGTTGGGGCATTCGGGACGGATTACGCTCGCGATCTCACTGGTCATCCTTGCCGAGGCGATGGTGCGCGACTGGCCAAAGACGACGATGTACCGGCTGTTCGTCCGTCGCAGCGGTTCGGCGAAAGTCGATCTGTTTTACTACCTGCTGCAGATGTGCGGTCTGGGCCTGGTGCTCGAAATCCTGTTCACATCGGGGCTCGCGCTGGCCTGCTCGCGCGCAGCAGATGCGTTGTCCACGAAACTCGCCTGGGCCCGCATCACGCTTCCGGAGCATAACCTGCCCTGGTTTGTCGTGTCCTTCCTGATTTACTGGATCGTGTCGAACTTCTATTCCTACTGGATCCACCGCTTCTACCACCGCCCGATCCTGTGGCACGCACACCGGTTTCATCATTCGGCCGAAGAGCTGAACTTTCTCACCCGCTTCAGACTGCACCCGCTCGAGTCGCTGTCGCGGGTGTTCTACGTCGTGTCGCCGCTGGTGATCCTCGACGCATCGCCCAAAGTGCTGCTGGCGGTCACGATCGTTGGCGATACGGTGAATTTCCTCCAACATTCCGAATTGCCGTGGAAATGGGGGTGGATCGGTCGCTGGCTGTTCAGTTCTCCCGTGGTCCACCAGATCCATCACTCGATCGACGAGCGTCACCGAGACACCAACTTTAGCCTGTGCCCCCTGTGGGATCACGTCTTCGGAACCTGGTATCCGGGTGACGACACCGCAGTCGCTTATGGGATGAAGGACAGCGGCTATGAACGTCCGGTTCGCCAGATGCTGATCGATTCCCGCGCGCTCTATCTGCACCTGGCATCGTGGCTGTCGTCGCCGTTGAGGCGCCGCATTGCCGAACGCGCCTAGTTGCAGACTTGCTTATTGTCTGACGACACGCGCGTCAGCGTCGCTGAATAGGATGTGCTGATGACGATCCCGGTCGATGTGCATTTTTTCAGCTGAAACCGCACGCGACGCGCGTGGAAATCGAGGCTGATGCGGCGGAAGTTTTCGAGGATGTCCGTACCGAGCAGGAGCGACGGCTCTTTATCGAGCCCGAACACTTCGAACGGCGGCACGTCTGCAAAGGCGATCGGCACATCGTGCAGCGTAATCGACCCAAGCCGTAATTCGGCGATGCGCGCCAGTTGCAGATTGACCGTCACGCCGGTGACGCCCGTCACGCCGACCGTGACGATCCGCGACGGATCGCCGCGAATCAACTTATCGCGCAGCGCGATGTTGCCGATGGTGATTTCTGAACCCGTATCGACCACCGCTTCGACCGGCCGGCGGTTGGCGGTTACCTGGGTCAGGATCAACTGGCCACGCCGTCGTCGCGCGGTGACGACGATTTCGCCGTCCATCCTGGGGGCGGGCACCCGCGCATCCTCGACCTTGATGGTGCGCTTTTCGAAATCCATCATCAGCCGCTGTTCGACCAGCACGTCGATGCCGATCATGCCCTCGCCGCCCAGATCGCGTTCGTACAGCGCGGGCAGTTCCAAATTGCGGATGACACTGTCGCCCAATTGCAACTGATCGACCAGCACACGGAACACGCGTGTCGAATCGGTCATGCCGTTGAGGATCACCGGCGTACCCTGCGGCAACGCCTGGTCGCGCGCGATGCGGTTGCCGACGACCGAGCTGTCCGCCCCCGAATCGACGATGAAGTGATAGGGGCCTTTGCCGTTGACCATGACCTCGACGGTCATGCGCGTGCGCGCTTTGCGGGCGTCGATGTCCTTGCCGCCAATGGCCAGCGCATCATCGAATTGCGCCGGTGGCAGCGCGGGCATTTTCGCCGCCGGGTCGAGCGGCTTGCGCTTGGCCGAGACCGGAGTGGCGCCCCCGACGACCAACAGGACAAGCGCGACGATCGACACGACCGCGTGGAGGAGGCAATGTGTGGCCGGATCAGCTCTTTTCATTGGCCTTTGCCGCCATTTGAACCAGCGCCTTGAACGCGGACGCGTCCAGCGTCTCGCCTTCCCTGATGTCGATCGCGCGACGTGTTCCCGCATCCAGACTGGCGTTGAACAGCTTGCCCGGATCGGCGAGCGACGCGCCCTTGGCAAAGGTCAGCTTGACCTTGTTCTTATAGGTTTCACCGGTGAACAGGATGCCGCCCTGCTCCCACACTGGCACGCCGTCGGGGCGACCCGCCTTGGCCCATTTGCGCGTTTCTGAGACGCCCGGAAGCGCCTCCATCGTCAGCTTGCGGACCCAGGCGAGACTATCTTCGCGCCAATCGCTCATGCAAACAGGCTCATTCGAATTCGCCAGCGCGTTCGACATGCGATTGCTGGCGCGGTTCCACGCCGGCGGTTTTGGCGAGCGTCACCTTGGGCGCGGCGGCGAAGGGCTTGATCCCGAACTTCGGGTAGACCTCGTCCGGATAATAAAACACCCCGTCCTTCACGACCATTGCGATGCGTTTGATCGCTTTCAGGTCCTTGGTCGGATCGCCGGGCACGAGGAAGAAATCGGCATATTTGCCCTTGGCGACCGAGCCGAGCATCTGATCCCGACCGAGGTAGCGCGCGACATCGCCGGTCGCCCGCGCGAGAATCTGCGGCGGGGTCATGCCGAAGGTCTGGTACAGCTCCAGCTCGCGCCAATACGTAAAGCTGCCGCCCATGTCGGTGCCCGGCAACAATAGCGTGCCGTTGTCGTGGAACGCCTTCATGATGTCGACGAGCTTGGCCCAGGTCGCGTCGGCATTGGCGATGCCGCCAATCATTTCCGGGTTGGTCGCGGCTTTGCGCGAATCGCGCTGCGCCCCAATCGGCAGATGGTCGATCACGTCCGCCATCGCCGGGATCGGCTGGCCGTCGCGGCTTTTGAACAGCCATTCGTGGATCACCATCGTGTCGTCGAGCGGGGTGGCATGCTGCTTCATCAGCGCCAGCGTATGCTGGACGGGCGCAGAGTTGAGGTCGAGACCGGGCAGACGCTGCTGCGCGGTGATCCGGAACAGCGTGCGCGTGTCCTCGCCCGGCTTCAGCACCCATTGCAGCGCGACCTGGTTGAGGTGGGTCAGTTCGTCGTAACCTGCCTCCATCATCGCATCGGCATTTGTGAAGGCGGGGACGTGACCCGCGACGCGCAGGCCGAGCTTGTGCGATTCGCGGACGATGGCGGGCACCCATTTGGGGTCGATCGAATTGTATATCTTGGTCTGCCAATACCCCCGCGCGGCGTACCAGCGGACGCCATCGACGGCTTCCTTCTCGCTCGACGCGAGGATGCCGTTGGCGGCATTGTAGGGGCTCTTACCCTCCAAAAAACCCGAGCGGATGACACGCGGGCCGCCGATTTCGCCACGCTCGATGCGATCGACCAGATTGTCGAGAACTTCGTTATCATTGCCCATGTCGCGCACCGAAGTGACGCCTGCGATGAGGTTGAGCAGGGCTTCGGACTGGCCCAGATGCGCGTGCATGTCGGTAAAGCCGGGGACGATCGTCCCGCCTGCGCCGTCGATCGTGACTTCGCCGGGAGTGGAAGGCGAGTCGTCGGGCTGAACTGCGGCGATGGTTCGCCCGCGGACGATGACGGATTTCAGTTCGGTCAGCGACGCCGTCGCCGGATCGAACAGGCGGACGTGGCGGATGCGCACCGGCGCTTTGTAATCGTGCGCGGTGTCGCGCTGGATCGCAGCGTAACGGTCGGTCGACCATTTGGCGGCGAGTCCGCGCAGGCGGACCTCGTCGCCCTCATAGCCTTCGCGGATGACGAGCGAGCCGGGCGTGACATACGCCACCATCGCGCCCGACGCGTCGAGCAAGACGACATCGGGTTCGAGGTTGATGCCGCCGACGAAATAGGCGGTGGTCGGGATCACGCCGCCCTTGCCGGTCACCTCGACCGCTTCGCCCTTTTCGAGCTTCAGCGTACCGCCCGGCAATGCCGCGAGCGTGCCGCCGCGCTTGAGCAATTGCGTGGCGTAAAAACCAGTGTCCCACGGTGACGCGGTCTGGGTCACATAGGTCGCCGCACCTTTCGCGGACGCAGTGCCCTTGCCCGTCGCGTCGGTCCACGACGCCTTCGACCCGCGGCGTTCGTAATGTTCGAAAATCTTGCTGCCGAAGGTTGTCGCGCCGGAGACATCCCACATGACGGGCAAGCCGTCCGCGCCGAGCGTCACGACTTCCTTGACCGTCGGACCGCGACCGTTTTCCTTGACGTCGAAATCGACAGTCACGCGGTTGCCCTGCGTATCCGCCCAGACATGGCCGACGTTCACGCCCCCCGAAATGACGACATAGCGGTCGGCGGCGATGGCGATGCTCGACGTTGCGGCGAGCGCGAGTGCGATGATCGTTTTCATTTCGACGGTTCTTCCTTCGGTTCGACGAGCCCCTTGGGTAGCAGCCAGGGGGCGAAACGGGTGGCGAATTTGAGGCGGCGGGCGGTCTTCCCGACCATCGTGTGGACGCGCTTGCCTTGCGCCGCGTCCCACACCGCCTGCGCGACGTCTTCGACCGGCGTGAATTCGAGGCCCGCCTTCCGCACCGCGTCGCGGAACGACGAATTGGACGCGCGCGACGTCTGATCGAGCAACGGCGTGTCGATGAAACTCGGCATGATCGTCCGCGCCTTGATGCGGTCGGGTGCCCATTCGCGGTTCAGGCTCTCTGTCATCGCGCGTACGCCGAATTTGGTCGCGGAATAGCTGACCATGTTCGGCCCGGCATAAATTCCCGCCGCGCTGGACGTGGTGACCATCGCCGACGGCGCAGACGCCTTGAGATAAGGATGCGCCGCGCGCGCGCCCAGAATCGGGCCGGTGAGGTTGATCGCGATGACCCGTTCGATCTCGTCGACCGGCGCTTCGGCGATCGGACCGCCGGTGCCGATCCCGGCATTGTTGAAGAAGACGTCCAGCCGCCCGCCCGATTTTGCCGCAAAGTCGGCCAGCGCCTCGTCCCACGCCGCGGGATCGCGCACGTCCATGACATGTTTCGACCACATGTCCCGAGGCAGCATCGCGCCGGTTTCGTCGATACCCTTGGCGTTGATGTCCGCCAGCCCAACAAACCAGCCCTTCGCCGCGAACAGTTTCGCCGTGGCGCGGCCGATTCCGGAGCCTCCGCCGGTGATGAAAATTGCGTGGCGCATTGCGTCCCCTCTCCGCGCCCTTCACAAGCCAAAAGGTGGCGGAACGCAACCCCTCTGTCCGCTTTGCCGGCGTGACCAAGTTTTTTGGCGGCGTCGCGGCATTGAGCGGGATCGACCTGACCATCTGTCCCGGCGAGTTCGTTGCCCTGGTCGGCGGATCGGGTTCGGGCAAATCGACGCTGATCCGCACGATCAACCGGCTTATCGACCCCGACGCGGGTACCGCAACCGTCGCTGGTGCCCCCGACGATGTCACCGAATTGCGCCGCGCAATCGGTTACGTCATCCAGGATGTCGGCCTGTTCCCGCACATGACCGTCGGCGAGAATATCGCGCTCGGCCCGCGACTCGCCGGTCGGACCATCGATCCCGCCGAATGGCTCAGGCTGGTCGACCTGCCCGAAGATTTCATCGCCCGCCTGCCCGCGACGCTGTCCGGGGGCCAGCAACAGCGCGTCGGCGTGGCGCGCGCGCTGGCCACGGGTGCGAAACTGATGCTGATGGACGAACCGTTTGGTGCGCTCGATCCGGTGACGCGCGATGCGCTGGGACAGCGGGTGCGGAAACTGCACGACGATCTCGCCCTGACCACGATCATGGTGACGCACGACATGGCCGAAGCGTTATTATTGGCGGATCGGGTGATCGTACTCGACAAGGGCAAAATTGCCGCCGACGGCACGCCCGCACAATTGCTTGCGGGCGACGGCGGAGAGGTAGCACAGGCTTTGGTTGCGGTGCCCAAGCGGCAGGCTGCGGCCTTGGCGTCGAAAGAAGCGGGACCCAGACTCGGTGGCCGGGGGGACGAAAGTGTCTCTAATCAAAGTTCAGCTGTCACCCCGGACTTGATCCGGGGTCCTGCTTCTTCGGACCATAGCGACTGACTTGGTCGGAAGCCTTCACACGGCTGCCGCCGCTGCTCGCGCAGCACATATTGCTCAGCGCCGCCGCGCTGGCGTTGGCGCTGCTCATCGCCCTGCCCGCGGGGGTTCTCGCCGCCCGCCGGCCCGGTTTCGGCCGCGCGATCCTCGGCTTTGCCAGTTTCGTGCAGACCATCCCCGGTCTCGCTTTGCTCGCCTTGTTCTTCCCGATCCTGCTCTTCGTGCAAAAGGGCGGACTGCCGGTCTCACCACTCGGTTTTCTGCCTACCCTCCTCGCGCTGACGCTCTACGCGCTGCTGCCAATCGTCCGGAACACCGCCCTGGGCATTAGCGGCATCGGCAAATCGGTGAGCGAAGCCGCCGACGCGATGGGCATGACGGGATCGCAAAAGCTGCGGCTGGTCGAGGCGCCCCTCGCGCTGCCCAGCGTGATGGCGGGCATTCGCACCGCCGCGGTGTGGACGATCGGTGCCGCGACACTGTCTACCACCGTTGGCCAGCCGAGCCTTGGCGACATGATTTTCTCGGGGCTGCAGACACAGAATTGGGTGTTGGTCACGACCGGCTGCCTCGCCGCGGCGGCGCTGGCGCTGATCATCGACGGGCTGCTCGCGCTGGCGGAGCTCGGCGCGAAGGGGCGGCGCAAGTGGCTAACCTGGGGCGCGCTGGTGATCCTCGTGGCGGTGCCGCTGGCGCTGCTTGCCGTCCAAGGCCGTGCCGACCGGCGCATCACCATCGGTGCCAAAAATTTCTCCGAACAATTCATCCTCGCGCGGCTAATTGGGCATCGGCTCGAGGCGGCCGGGTACAAGGTCGCTTATCGCGAAGGGCTGGGTTCGGCGGTGATTTTCCGCGCGCTCAAAACCGGCGAGATCGACGTGTATGTCGATTATGCCGGGACGATCTGGGCCAATGAAATGCGCCGCAAGGATACGCCACCGCATGCCGAGATGGACCGGCTGATCGGCGTGTGGGCCGCCACTCAAGGCGTCGCCAGCCTGGGCTGCCTGGGCTTCGAAAACGCCTACGCCCTCGCGATGCGTCCGCGTCCCGGCGTGCGGACCATCGTCGATCTGGACGCCGGATCGCTGATTCTCGGCGCCGACCTCGAGTTCCTCGACCGGCCCGAATGGGCGGCGCTGAAAGCGGCCTATGGCCTCGACTTCAAGGCGACCCGCGCATTCGCCCCGACGTTCATGTACGATGCGCTGAAATCGGGCGACGCCGATGTGATTTCGGCGTTCAGCTCGGACGGGCGCATCGCGGCGGACGGGCTCACCGTCCTTGCCGACCCCAAGGGCGCGTTGCCCGGTTACGACGCGCTGTTGCTGGTCAAGGATCGGTCTTTGGTGCCGGTGCTTAAGCCGCTCGCCGGAGCGATCCCCGTCGATCTGATGCGCCGCGCAAACCTCATGGTCGATGGCGAGAAAAAGTCGCCTGACGAGGCGGCAGCTTGGCTCGAAAGGCAACTCGCCGCTAAAGTGCGGCTATGACCTCCCAAAAATTTCCCGTCCTCGTCACCGGCGGTGCTGGCTATATCGGCAGCCACGCCACGCTGGCTTTGCGCGAGGCAGGGTGGCCCGTCGTTGTGCTCGACAATCTTTCCACCGGGTTTCGTTGGGCAATCCCCGACGACGTAGCGCTGGTCGAAGGCAATATCGGCGACGCGGCCATCGTCGATTGCGTGCTGGCGGAGCACAAGATTGGCGCAATCCTGCATTTCGCCGGCTCGATCCTCGTTCCCGAAAGCGTCGCCGATCCGCTCAAATATTATGACAACAACACCGCCAGTTCGCGCATTTTGATCGAGCGCGCGGTCGCGGCGGGGGTGAAGCATTTCATCTTCTCCTCGACCGCGACGATTTATGGCGATGTCGAGCAGATGCCCTTGTCCGAAGACCTGCCGCCCAGCCCCATCAACCCCTATGGCACGTCCAAATGGATGACCGAGATGATGCTGCGCGACGTGTCCGCAGCGCATCCGATCAACCATGCGGTCCTGCGTTACTTCAACGTGGCCGGCGCCGATCCAGAAGGGCGCACTGGCCAGTCGACCGCAGGCGCGACGCACTTGATCAAGGTCGCTTGCGAAGCCGCCCTCGGCAAGCGCGACTCTGTGGCGATCTTCGGTGACGACTATGCCACCAAGGACGGCACGGGCGTGCGCGACTATATTCATGTCAGCGATTTGGCCGACGCCCATGTCGCGGCGCTCGACTGGCTGGTTGCCAATTCCCCGGACAATCTGCTCGCTAATGTCGGCTATGCTCATGGTGCGACGGTCAACGAAGTCCTTGACGCGGTCGATCGCGTCACGAACATGAAGATCGAGCGCCGTCTGCAAGGTCGCCGCGCGGGAGACCCCGCGGCGCTGGTCGCGGACAACAGCCGGGCGCTGAACGTACTTGGCTGGACACCGAAGCGCGACGATCTCGACGGCATTGTCCGCGATGCGCTGGCGTGGGAGCGCAAGCTCGCCGATCGGCGCTAATCCCTGCGCAAAACGGAGTGTTTCAGTTATTTACTCTGGACCGGACCAAATCTGGCCGGTCGCGGGGAAAAAACTGCATCAACAGAATATGTTTGCTCCTTTACCGGTTGGCGTCGAAGATATGCTGGCAATGAGCATCTCCTCGCCCGGTCTAACGAACCCGTCGGTGACGATCGTGGCCGCCACTTTGGCCGAGATTGACGAGCTAACGCGCGTGGTCGACGCCGCCGGTGGGCGCGTGATTGCCCGCCGGAACTTCGCCGAGCCACCAACGTCGCTGTCGTCGGATATCCTGCTGATCGATTTGGGGGACGCGAGCGCCGCGGAAGCCGCGGATGCGCTGCTGGTCGCTGATGCCGAGATCGCCGCTGCCGGGCCGGTCATCGTGAGAGCCTCGTTGCTGAACCTCGATGCGGTCGTTCATGCCTGCCCCGACGCGGATATCGTGATTGGCCGTGATTCCGTCGATCTGCATCTCGCCCTTGCCACCGCGACACATGGAAGGCGACGGGTTCCCAGCGCCGCGTTTGACGTCGCGTCCGACGAAGGGCTGCGGCTGCAAAGGCTGGCCGACGAAATCGCCCGGATTGCGCGAACTCTGGTGGAGTTGCCCGAGGGATTGGGACGCTCCGGCTTGAGCGGGACGCAGGGCGACGACGGCATCGACGATTCCGGTGGCCCCGTCGCATCCGCAGATCGCGCCATCACCGCCACCGAAGTTCGTGTCGTCATTCGTTTGCGGCGAATGCGCGAGAAGTTTTTCTCACCCGAACTCTTCGCCGATCCGGCCTGGGACATGCTGCTCGATCTTGCGGCGGCGCGGATCGAGCGGGTGCGCGTCGCAGTCTCGTCCCTGTGTATCGCCGCCGCGGTGCCGCCGACGACAGCACTCCGCTGGATCAAGGCGATGACCGATCGCGGCCTGCTGCGCCGCGTCGCCGATCCGCACGACGCGCGCCGGATTTTCATCCAGCTCTCGGACGAAGCGGCGATCGCGATGGAAAAATATCTGCTTGCGGCGCGAACAACCATGGCGCTGCCGATTTAGCGTCCGAGTTTCGCCCGCACTTCGGCGTCGACGGCAGCCGGCACGAACTTGCCGATCGCGCCGCCGTAGATCGCGATTTCCTTGACCAGGCGGCTGGCGATGGGCTGCAGCGCGACATCGGCCATCAGGAAGATCGTCTCGACTCGGTCGTTGAGCTGGCGGTTCATGCCCGTCAGTTGATATTCGTATTCGAAATCGGTGACGCCGCGAATGCCGCGCACGACCGTCGTCGCGCCGACGCTGTCGGCAAAATCCATCAGCAGGCTGTCGAAACTCACGACCTCGACCTGTCCAATGCCGGCAGTTTCGCGGCGGACCGTCGCCAGGCGTTCCTCGACGGTGAACATCGCGGTCTTCGACGCGTTGGTGGTGACGCCGACGATCAGGCGATCGACCAGCTTTGCGCCGCGGCGGATGATGTCCATATGTCCGAGGGTCAGCGGGTCGAACGTGCCGGGATAGACGCCGATCCGGTTCACCTGTCGCGGTCCACCGCATAGCGCGCGATGGCGCGGAGCAGATCGGCCTCCGCCCCCCATGATCCGAGGTGATTGACCGCCTGTTCGACCAGCGCATCGGCTTGCGACCGGGCGCGTTCGGGGCCGAGCAGCGAGAGGAACGTTGCCTTGCCCGCCGCAGCGTCCTTGCCCACCGCCTTGCCCACGGTGGCTTCGTCACCGGTCGCATCGATCAGGTCGTCGGCGATCTGGAATGCCAGCCCGATGTCGCGCGCATAAGCCTTGAGCGACGTCCGCACGTCCGGCGACACCCGCCCGAGCATCGCCCCCGCTTCGACCGAATAGGCGATGAGCGCACCCGTCTTCATCGCCTGTAACCGGGTGACGGCGGGCAGGTCGAAATTGGCACCGGGAGCGGCAATGTCCATCATCTGGCCGCCCGCCATACCCCCAGGACCGGCGGCGGTGGCGAGGCCCGCAATCAGTTCGCAGCGCACGAACGGATCGGGATGGGTCGCGGGATCGGCGAGCCATTCGAACGCCAGCGCGTGAAGCGCATCGCCTGCCAGCACCGCAATGCCTTCGTCGAACGCCTTGTGCACCGTCGGCTTGCCGCGACGGAGGTCGTCATCGTCCATGCACGGCAGATCGTCGTGGATCAGCGAGTAAACGTGAATCGCCTCGACCGCGCAGCCCGCGCGCAACGCTGCGGCCCGATCGACGCCGAACAATTGCGCGGTGGCGGTAACGAGCAACGGCCGCAGCCGCTTGCCGCCGCCGATCGCCGCGTGGCGCATCGCCCGATACAGCGGGGCGCGCGCGTCCTCCGGCACGGGCAGGAGGGCATCAAGCAGGGCGTCAACTTCATGCGCGATGTCGCGCAGCGCATCGTCGAGCGTCGGCTGGACCAAAGTCAGCGTCACGTCAGTCGCCATCGAACGGCATGGTGCCGGTGGGTCGCCCGTCGGTGCCGAGCGTGATCTTTTCGATCCGCGCCTGGGCATTCTTCAGGCGGGTTTCGCACTGGCGTTTCAGGCCCTCCCCCTCTTCGTAAAGCGCGATCGCCTTGTCGAGGGTTGCCTCACCCGATTCCAGCTCGCGCACGACCTGCTCGAGCCGCTTGAGCGCATCTTCGAAACTCAGCGTCGCAACGTCTTCGGCCATGCGTTTGTGATGGCGGCGCGGCGGGCGAAGGTCAATCGAGGCGTGGGAGGCCGGCGAGCCAGCCTTCGAGATCGGATTCCGACCGGTCGGCCACTTCTTCCATCGGCAAATGCCCGACGCCGGGATAGACGATCAGCTGGCTGTTGCCGAGCGCCGCCTTGAACCACTGCGCCGACGCGACCGGGATCAACTTGTCCTCTGCGCCCCACAGGATCAGCGTGCGCGTCGCGATGCACGCCACCTGATCGCGCGGTACCTGCACACGCGGCGTCGCGAACCGATCGATCGTCGCCTGGCGATTGCCCGGATAGCGCAGCAATTCCCAATAGCGGTCGATCGTCGCGGGCGTCGCCACCGCCTGATTGCTCACCGTCTGATGGACGCTCTTGGCAACGACCGCGCGCGGGGTGAACCACAGCATCAGGTTGCTCAACACCGGCGTTCGCGCGATGCGGAAACCAATCGGCAATTGCTTGTTCGGGTCTTCGGGCGCGCCCGCCGCGTCGATCAGGACCAGACCGTTCAACCGCCCCGGATGCCGCCGGGCATATTCCCATGCGACCCACCCGCCCATCGAACTGCCGGCCAGGACGAAGCGCTTGACGCCGAGCTGCGTCGTCAGGCGGTCGACCGTCTCGACGAACGCGCTGGCACGGTAATCGCGCGTCGGGCTGGGACCGGTCAGCCCGTGACCGATCTGGTCGAACCGGATCACGCGATACTTCGCGGTCAGCCGCTTCGTCCACGGGTCCCAGGTGTGAAGGTCGCTGTTCGATCCGTGCAGCAGCACGATCACCGGCGCATCCCGTGGCCCTTCGTCCCGGTAATGCACTGTCAGGGCACCGAGATTGACGAACCGCGACGGCGGCGCGCCATATTCCACGAACATCGCCTGTTTGTCGGTGTCTGGCGTGTAAAGCAGGGCCGACGCCGCAATGAGTAGCAGCGCAATAACCCCGACCGTCCAGGCGAGCGCGAGCTTCACAGAATTTCGTGGACCATTTCGGGCGGGCGGCACAGGCGGACACCCTTGTCGGTCTCGACCAATGGTCGGTTGATCAATATCGGATGCGCCATCATCGCGTCCACGATCGTCTCGTCCGACGCGTCGGTCAATTCGAGTTCGGCAACGAGGCTTTGGGCGGGTTCGGCGTACGTGCGCATCGCTTGTCGTGGCGACAGACCCGCTTTAGCAAACAATTCGGACAGGCGCGCGCGATCCGGCGGCGTTCGAAGATACTCGATGACAGCCAACTGGATGTCCGGCGTCGCTTCCAAAATTGCCAGCGTCCGGCGCGAAGTGCCGCATGCAGGATTGTGCCAGATCGTCGCCTTCATTCCGTGTCCTCCGATATCAGCCAGCCGCCGCTTCGCCAGCCGAACCAGGCGCCGATCATCTGCGCCGCGATAAATGCAGGCGCATCGATGGGCCGGATTCCGGCGAAACTATCCGTCATCGCCCGCGCGATCGTGACCGCAGGGTTGGCGAAGCTGGTGGACGAGGTGAACCAATAGGCCGCCGCGATCCATGCCGCGACCAATGCCGGCAACGCCTCGGGGCGATGTTTTTGACCCAAGCGGATCGTCAGCAACAGACCGAAGGTTGCCACCATCTCCCCCAGCCATTGTCCCTCACCCGACCGAATTTTGAGACCGGTTTCGATCACCGCATGCCCGAACATCGCATGCGCGAGCAGCGTTCCTCCAATGCCTCCAACGATTTGGGCAGCAATCACCGGCAAGCGATTTCCGCCCGGCACGACCAAGGTCACGGCTGGATTGAAGGACGCGCCGGAGACCGGACCGAGGATGGTGATGAGCACGAACAGCCCCGCGACCGTGGCCGCCATATTGCCGAGCTACGCCACCGCATCGTTCCCTGCCGCCAGCCCTTCGGCCATGATGCCCGACCCCACGACGGTGGCAACGAGCAGACCGGTACCCAGAGCTTCCGCAACCAATGTGCGTTTCATGCTGCCGCGCCCAGCCCGAGGCTGTTACTTGTAAGGCAAAACTCCCCGCCGCAGCAGTTTTCAGTCAAATACGTCATCAGATCGCCCATGACGGCGTAATCGACCGAATAATTGAGCGAACGTCCGAAACGACGGCGTACGATCAATCCGGCGCGCGTCAGATGCGCGAGATGAAACGACAGCGACGAGGGCGGCAGGGCGACTTCAATCGCGATGTCGCCCGCAATCGCACCATCAGCGCCGCGCTGAATCAGGTACCGGAAAACGGCGAGGCGGTGTTCCTGAGCCAACGCCGCCAATGCATCGATCGCCAACTTTGCTTCCATATTTCCACTATTATGAAAATAAAGTTAGAGATCAACCGGGGCGGACTTCGGTCGTTTCATAGATCGACAGTCGGTGAGCCGGATCGGGTTTGGCGACACCGGTGAGGCTGGCCGAAAAGCCGCGCGCTTCGGTGACGCCGAAATGCACTTTGAGCGCGTCCATCGAGTCCCAGCGTTCGTAGAAGAACAGGCGGTCGGGATGTTCCGGATCGGGGAAGACGTCATGGCTGATGCAGCCCGGTTCCTCTCGCGATGCCCGCGTATGCGCTTGCGCGGCGGCGAGTGCCCGATCGAATTTTCCCGGCTCGGCGACGAGCGCCCCTGTGACGATGATCATCGCGCGGTGTTAGGCCGATCCGTCGCTTTCGGGAAGTTGTGGTTCGGACACCGCAGGACCGCGACGCCAACGGACGATCAGCCACACCGCGATCCCGACGACGATGATCCCGCCGAGCGCGATCAGCACATCGCCGCCCATCCGGCGGACCAACGGAAATGCCGCCTTGCCAAGGTGATAGCCAAGCCACGTGAACAGCGGCGCCCAGATGATGGCGGCGATCATGTTGAGCGGCAGGAACCGGCGCACCGGAATTCCCGCGACGCCGATCGCCACCGGGCTGACCGTGCGCATGCCATAGACGAAGCGAAAGCCGAGGATGAACGGTACCGGGCGGCGGTGGAGCAGGTCCAGTGCCTTGGCGAACAAGCTCTTTTTCTTCATCCGCGTCACGAACCGCGAATTGCGCGCGTAGCGCCCGAGGAAATACCACGTCTGATCCGCGGTGAACGAGCCGAGCGTCGCCACGATCATCGCCCCGGCCAATGGAAACATGCCGCGTTCGGCGAGTACGCCGCCCGCGACCACCGCCAATTCCCCCTCCAGCCCCGCGCCGAAGAACAACGCGAACAGCCCGTATTTAGCGAGCAAATGCGCGATCATGGATGCCGCCGCCGATCGAGCGTGACGAAGCTGTAGCCGTCATGATCTTCGCGTGCGCTGGCCAGCCATTCGCTCGGCAGCGGCGCGGGCATCGTCGTGTCGCCTTCGGGGTGGCCCGCAACCTTGGTCAGCTCGATGCGATCGGCGAGTGGCATGAAGGCCTCAAAGATCTCCGCGCCGCCGATGACCCAGATCGGATCGGTGCGCGCGAGTCGAATCGCCTCGTGGACGTTGCCGACCGGTTCGGAGCCGGGTTCTTCCCAGAAACGATCGCGGGTCAGGACGATGTGGCGGCGACCGGGGAGGAGGCCGGGGAGGCTTTCGAAGGTCTTGCGCCCCATGATCATCGCGCCGCCCATCGTCAGCGCCTTGAAGCGCTTGAGGTCCGCGGGGATGTGCCAGGGGAGTTTGCCGTCCTTGCCGATCACGCCATTGGCCGCGCGGGCGACGATCATGTTGATCATCGTCCCTCTCCCTGAAGGGGAGAGGGACAGGCGCGAAGCGCCAGGGAGAGGGGAGTAAGAGCCCACAGCCCCTCTCCCTGCTGGCTGCGCCAGCTGTCCCTCTCGTCTTCAGGGAGAGGGAGGTTCATACCGCGACCTCGGCCTTGATGTGCGGGTGGGGATCGTAGCCCTCGATCCGGAAATCCTCGTATTGATAGTCGTCGATCGACGCGGCGCGGCGTTTGAGCACCAGTTTGGGCAGCGCGCGGACGTCGCGGCTCACTTGTTCGCGCGCCTGGTCGAGGTGGTTGAGGTACAAATGGCAATCGCCACCAGTCCAGATAAAATCGCCGACTTCTAGGCCCGCCTGATCGGCGAGCAAATGCGTCAGTAGCGCGTAGCTGGCGATGTTGAACGGCACGCCGAGGAACACATCGGCGCTGCGTTGATAGAGTTGCAGCGACAGCCGGCCATTGGCAACATGCGTCTGGAACAGGCAGTGGCACGGCGCCAGCGCCATGCGGGGGAGCTCCCCCGGATTCCACGCGGTGACGATCTGGCGGCGGCTGGCGGGGTCGTTTTTGATCTGTGCGACGAGCGCCGCAATCTGATCGATATGCCCGCCATCGCTGGTTTCCCAGTCGCGCCATTGCTTGCCGTAGATCGGGCCGAGATCACCGTCCTCGCCCGCCCATTCGTCCCATATGCCGACCTTGCGGTCCTTCAGCCAGTTATTGTCGGTGCTGCCCTTGAGGAACCACAGCAATTCGATAAAGATCGAGCGCAAGTGCAGCTTCTTGGTGGTGACCAGCGGAAACCCTGCACGCAGGTCGAAGCGCATCTGGTGGCCGAATACCGAAAGCGTGCCCACGCCGGTGCGGTCGGCCTGTTGCGCGCCATCGTCGAGGATGCGCCGAAGGAGGTCGTGATACTGATTCACCCGACCGCCGCTAACGCGTCCTCCCGCGTCCACAAGCCTTCACGGTCGCGGGCGGACGGGCGATTGAGCAAAGCCTGGCCGAGCGCCCTGAAAACCAGCCATGCCTTTTGCCGCTTGCCCACGACGACACGGTGGTCCCAAGCCTGTACGTCGCGCCGATCGACCTCGCGCGCAATCTCGCCGTAGATGCTGGCTGCCGAAAGCACCGCCCAGCGGCTGCGGAACGGCAGTCGCGCCGCGCCCACCCGTGCGGAAGCTTCGTAATCGGCGACCATGTCCGCCAGCCACCATGCCATGTCGGCGAGGCGGCTGCGGTTGTGTGGGCGCATCTGTTCGCCCGGTGCGATGTCGGCTTCGACCAGCCAGTTGATCGGCAGATAGCAGCGCCCTGCCGCGTCATCCTCACTAATATCCCGCGCGATGTTGGACAGCTGAAAGGCGATGCCAAGATCGGTCGCGCGGTCGAGCGTGTCGGCGTCGGTCGGCGACACGCCCATGACCAGTGCCATCATCCGTCCGACCGCTCCCGCAACGTGATAGCTATAAGCGAGCAGGTCGTTCTCGCTCTTGGGTCGCCAGTCCGCGGCGTCCATCGCAAAGCCTTCGATCACGTCCATCGGCAGATGGTGCGAGATACGGCACTCGGCAGCGACCACGCCCAGCGCATCGAATGGCTCGTCGCCGGTGATCTCTCCCGCCAAAGCACGCTCGGTCAGCGCGCGGACATGCGCGACGCGCGCGGGTGCATCGGTTAGCACGGTCAGCGCACCGCCATGATCCTGGCCATCGACGATGTCGTCACAGGCGCGGCACCAGAAATAGAGCAGCCAAGCGCGTTCGCGCGTCTGCGAGTCGAAAATCTGGCTGGCGAGCGTGAACGATTTGGACCCCGCCGCGATCGACAATTGCGCGGATTGGACCAGCCGGGCGCGGCGATCAAAGGTCATCGACACTCATCGCGGTAATCGGCGTCGCGGGTTCGAACGCCGCCATCCGGTCGAGCAGACCATCCAGCGTCAAATCCGAAATCAGCAATTCACGGTGCTGTTCACGCACGAAGCCGACCCGGCCCATATGCTCCCAAAATTCGATCAGGCGGTCGTAAAAGCCGAACGCGTTGAGCAAGCCGACCGGCTTGGCGTGATAGCCCAGTTGCGCCCAGCTGAGCGCTTCCCACAATTCATCCATCGTCCCCGTGCCGCCGGGGATGGTGACGAACCCGTCGGACAAATCGGTGAACATGCGCTTGCGTTCGTGCATCCCGGGCACTTCGTGCAGTTCGGTCAGCCCGCGATGCGCGACTTCGGTATCGACCAGGATGTGCGGGATCACGCCGATCACCTCACCGCCCGCAGCGAGCGCGCCATCGGCCACCGCGCCCATCAGCCCAAGCCGTCCACCGCCATAGACTACGCCGATCCCGCGCTCCGCCAGCCCGCGACCGACGTCACGGCCCAGTTGGAGGTAGCGCGGCTCGGGCGACGCCGAACCGCAGTAGACGGCGAGGCGTTTCAACCGAGGTCAGCCAGCATCAGCGCCGCTGTCGCCTTCGCGCTCCCCACCACGCCCGGAATACCCGCGCCCGGATGCGTGCCCGCGCCGGTGAAGTAGAGGTTCTTCATGTCGTCGTCGCGATTGTGGACGCGGAAATAGGCGCTTTGCCACAGCACGGGCTCAAGGCTGAATGCGGAACCCAGATGCGCGTCGAGATCGCGTTCGAAATCCATCGGCGTGTAATGAAACCGCGTGCGGATCTTGCCGCGCAGTCCCGGAATCAGCCGCCGCTCGATTTCAGCGAGGATGCGGTCGGCATAATCCTTGCCGAGGTCGCCGTCCCAATCGCCAGGAAATTTGCCGAGATGCGGCACCGGGGCGAGGGCGTAGAAGGTCGAGTGTCCCGGCGGAGCCATGCTTGGATCGGTCACGGTCGGCTGGTGCAGATACAGCGAGAAATCCGCCGACAGCACGCCATTCTTGTAGATATCGTCGAGCAGCCCCTTGTAGCGCGGCCCGAACATGATCGTGTGGTGCGCGATGTCGGGGAATGTCCCCTCCACGCCAAAATGCACTACGAACAGGGATGGCGAAAAGCGCTTGCGCTTGAGCGCCTTGGCGCGCCGCGCACCGACCGCGCTGGTCGTCAGCAATTTGGCATAGGTGTTGGTGACGTCGCCGTTCGACGCGACCGCATCGGTGGTCGCGGTCCAGCCGCTGGCGGTCGTGACACCGGTTACGCGGTCGCCCAAGGACTCGATCCGCACCACTGGATCGCCCAGCCGGATCGTCCCGCCCAACCGCTCGAATTGCGCGACCATGCCCGCGACCAGCCGGTTGGTGCCGCCCTGCGCAAACCACACTCCGCCATCCTTTTCCAGCTTGTGGATCAGCGCGTAGATCGAACTCGTCGTCATCGGATTGCCGCCAACGAGAAGAGTGTGGAAACTCAGCGCCTCACGCAGCTTTTCGTTCTGCACATAGCTCGACACGATCGAATAGACGCTGCGCCAAGCCTGATATTTGGCCAGCGCGGGCGCGGCCTTGAGCATCGATGCGAAGTCGAGAAACGCGACATGACCGAGTTTTTCATACCCCTCACGGTACACCCCCGCCGCATAATCGAGGAACCGCGCATAGCCCGCGACATCGGCGGGATTGAGCTTCGTGATCTCGCGCTTCAACGACACGTCGTCGTTCGAATAATCGAAATTCGTCCCGTCGCCCCAGTTGAGCCGATAGAAGGGCGACACCGGCGTCAGCGTGACGTCGTCGGCCATGTCACGCCCGCTGAGCGCCCATAATTCCTTGAGGCAGTTTGGGTCGGTGATGACCGTCGGCCCCGCGTCGAAGACAAAGCCGTCGCGCTCCCAATAATAAGCCCGCCCGCCGGGCCGGTCGCGCGCTTCGACGATGATCGTCGCGATGCCCGCCGATTGCAGCCGGATGGCCAGCGCGAGGCCGCCGAAACCGCTGCCGATGACGATCGCGGATTTCATCGAAACAACTCCCGGACCGCGGGCCAGAAGGGAACGGGCGGTTTACCGCTGAGTGTGCGCATGATGTCCCCTAACGTGGATTGGCCCGCGTAGAAACGCCCGATCAGGGGCTCCGGCAGACCATAGAAACGCTGCAGGACGCGATAACGCTCCGCCGGCAATCCGGCGCGGAACAGCATGCGGTCGAGCAAGCGGTAAAAACCCCGCTGGCCCCAGGCGCGCCGGGCATGATCGTGGGTGAGCCTTGCCAGCCCGTCCGCCGACAGATCGTCCGACTTGGCGATCGCGCTCGCCAGCCGTACCGCATCGGGCAGCGAATAGCCGGTCGTCGGGTGGCACAGTCCGGCGCGCATACCGGCCTTCGCGCCATCGCCGGTCGATCGCCAATAGGCTTCGAAGTCGCCCGCCATGATGACCGGCAGCACGCCGCTTTCGAATCGGTTGCCCGGTTGCGCATCCCAGCCCCTGGCGGCGACATACTCGATCAGCCGCGCTCGCAGCACGTCAGAATCGAGATTGCGTGTATCGCTGTAATAAGTATCCTCGACGAACAGTTCGCGTTCACCGAACGGCAGGACATAAACGAAGCGATAGCCGTCGATTTGTTCGACCGTCGCATCCATTATGGTCGGACGTTCGATCCCGTGCGGCGTGGCGAACTGAAAACTGATGCCAACGAATTTCTGCCAGCCGCCGTCGATATGCGCCAGATCGCCTGGCCCGCGCGCGTCGATCACCGCACCGTTGTGTATCACGTTGTCCGCATCGCCATGGACGATCCGCGCGCCGAGTTCGCCGCGCAATACCCGGTCGAACTGCTCGGATTCGATGCTGTTATAGCCTTGCGGGATCGTCCGCCGCAGCTTGGGAAAGGCGATGTCGTAGGCGGGCCAGCGATACGTGACCAGGTCATCGACCAGCCAGCGATCATCTGCCGCGATGTCGGTGTCGAAGAACGACCAGACGTGGTTGCCGCCGAGCCGTTCCCCGGCTTCGATCACCGTCACGGCAATTTCGGGCCGCCGCGCCACCAGCGCGCGCGCGATCAAACCGCCCGCCAATCCGCCGCCGAAAATAGTAATATCGCTCACGCGCCGCCCATAGCCCCGAAACGACGCCGTTCCCAACCCGTTGGTAAGGTTCGCGATGCTAAGTCTGCGCCGTCAGCTTGGGGGATAGCAGCGCGTGAGCGCCATTCAGGTCAATCGCGAAGAGATGATCGTGTCGTCGGTCGAGCGCCGCTCGGACGACAATCGCTATGTCTCGATCTTTCGCACCGGCAGGATTTCGCGCGTCGGCGGCGAGGAGTTGTGCGTCCTGCGCAATATTTCGACCGGCGGCGCGATGATCGCGCACAATGGCGACCTGGACATCGGTGAGCGCGTCACGCTGGATTTGCGCCTCGACGAAAGCCTGGTGGCGACTGTCGTCTGGGTCAAGGGCGAACGCAGCGGCCTGCAATTCGATACCGAAGCCGATCTCCCCAAAATCCTCGCCGGGCACACCGCCGGCCCGCGTCCGCGTCCGCCGCGCCTGCGCATCGCCGCGATCGTCGGCGTGACCGCCGGTCAGACCAGGGCGCGCGTGACGCTTCGCGACATCTCGCAGACCGGAGCGTGTTTCGAAGAAGGCAAATTGCCGCGTGTGCCCGAACTGCGCGTGGTGCTGGACGGCCTGGGCGATTATCGCGCGATCGTCTGTTGGCGACGCGGCGGCCTCATCGGCGTGAACTTCGCATCGACGCTACCGATGTGGCCGCTCAACGATTGGGTCCGCTCGGCGCGTTAACCGCTCAGTGCGTCGATTCGGGACTTTTAAGCGCTAGTGGCCAAACACCGAATCGCTTAAGGCGTCGTCAACCAAAGGGGTTGTCGATGAAGTCTTTCCTGTTGGGCGCGATTGCCGCCCTCGCCATTACCGGTAGCGCCAATGCGGCCGAATTGCTGACCAATGGCAGCTTCGAATCGCCGAACATCGGTACCGGCAATTACACCTATCCCGCCGGCACATCTGGCAGCTGGACCTATACCGGCTCGGCATTGGTCAATGCGACGGGCAGCAACGCTTGGTACGGCGCCACTCCGCCTGCAGGTCAGGACGGCGGCCAGTTTGCCGCGCTTCAGGGCCTGAGCACGCTGTCGCAGTCGTTCGTTGCGTCGAACAGCAAGGCAAACGTGTCGTGGCTCGCTGGCGGCCGTCCGGCTTTCGGTGCCAATAACGGCAACCAGACCTACACCGTCACCGTCGGCGCGAACACGCTCGGCACGTATTCGACGGTCAGCAGCCAGGCGTTCGGCGCCAACGGCGGCATCCTCTCGGGCCTGACCGCCGGGCAGACTTATACCTTGTCGTTCAACGGCCAGGTCGCGGCCGACGAGACCGCGTTCATCGACAAGGTGTCGGTGCTCGGCGTGCCTGAGCCTGCGCAATGGGCGTTGCTGATCGGCGGCTTCGGCTTCGTCGGTATCGCATCGCGCCGCCGCCGTTCGAACGTCGTTTTCGCCTAACGCTGGTCGGAAATTACAGCGCCGCCGGTGGCAACATCGGCGGCGTTTTCGTGTCCGGCGTTTGTGACTAGAGTGGCGCGATGACCGCCTTGCTCTTATCGGCCCTCGCCATGACGCTGATCGTCGGGTTGCGCTACCTCGCGGTCAGTGGCGGCTTTGCGCTGGCGACGCGCGCGGCCCGACCTGGGCTTTACGCCAAACTTACGCCGCAAATCCGGCGCGAGATCGGTTGGAGCCTCGCCTCCGCCGCCATTTACGGTGTGCCGGCAGGCGTGGTCGCCTGGGGTTGGCAGGCGCGCGGGTGGACACTGATCTACACCGATGTGCACGCCTATCCCTTATGGTATCTGCCGCTCAGTGTGCTCGCTTATCTATTGGCGCACGACACTTGGTTCTATTGGACCCACCGCTGGATGCACCGCCCGCGCCCGTTTCGCCTTGCGCATGCGGTCCACCATGCCAGCCGCCCGCCGACCGCCTGGGCGGCGATGGCATTCCATCCCCTTGAAGCGCTGACCGGCGCGTTGGTCATCCCGGTGCTGGTGTTTGTCATCCCGATTCACGTCGCGGCGCTCGGCATCGTGCTCGCGATCATGACCGTCATGGGCACCACCAATCATATGGGCTGGGAGCTATTCCCGCATTGGATGCGCGAAGGGCCGGTGGGCAATTGGCTGATCACCGCCACGCATCATCAGCGCCATCACGACCGCTATAACGGCAATTACGGGTTGTATTTTCGCCACTGGGACCGGCTTTTCGGCACCGACCTCGGCCTCGGGCGCTTTGACTAGGGAACGGTTGCGAGCGAAAACTGTTACGCAGCCATAACAGGGAGTTTACGAGCATGCGGGGACTGATTTTTCTCGCCGGGATCGCTTTGGCGACGCCGGCCTTCGCCCAGAGCGACAACAAGGGTGACGATCAGAAGGATTCGATCACGATCGGCGGCGGCGTCGCGACCACGCCGCGCTTCGAGGGGTCGGGCGACAATCACATCATCCCGGCGGCCCAGGCACGCGGATCGATTTCGGGGATTTCGTTCACGACGCAGGGCACGGGCCTGTACGTCGACCTGATCCCGCGCGAAACGCCGACCGGCGGCAAGCTGGTCCTCGGACCCGTGATCCACGGCACGTTCAACCGCACCAGCCTGAAGACGATCAACGACATTCAGATCGAACGTCTCGGCAAGCTCGACACCGGGATCGAAGTCGGCGGCCAGATCGGCTATTCGCAAAACGGTGTGATCACGTCGGATTACGACAATCTGTCGCTCACCGTCGCGGGCTATTACGATGTCGGCGGCGCGTCCAAGAGCTACGTCATCACGCCGCAGATCAGCTATGGCACACCGCTCAGCAAGACGATCTATGTCGGCCTGTCGGCGGCGGCGCATTATGTCGGCGGGAAGTACAGCCAATATTATTTCGGTGTCACCGCGCCGCAGTCGGTGGCCAGCGGTCTGGCGGCCTATTCGATCGGCAGCGGGTTCAAGGACGTGACATTCGGCGCGATCGCCGCGCTGTCGCTGTCGGGTGACCTGCGCAAGGGTGTAGCGCTCTTTGGCGGTGTGTCGCAGACCCAGTTCCTCGGCAAATTCAAACGCTCACCGATCACGCGCGACAACAGCAACCTGACCGCCGCGGTCGGGATCGGCATCACGTTTTAACAGGGAGAGAGACTATGCTTTGGACACTCGTTGTAATTCTGCTGATCCTGTGGGCGCTTGGCGCGTTCGTCATTCCGGTCGGCGGTGCGCTGATCCACCTTCTGCTGGTCATCGCCGTCATCGTCATCGTGGTTCAGCTGATCACCGGTCGCCGCGTCGTTTAACGATCTCGATGAGCGCGGTAGTTACGGGAGCAACAATCCCGCGAGCGCCGCGCTCATCAAATTGCTGAGGCTTCCGGCAACCAGCGCCTTCAGTCCCAGCCGCGCGATCACCGGCCGCTGATTGGGTGCGAGATTGCCGGTCACCGCCATCTGAATTGCGATCGACGAGAAATTGGCGAACCCGCACAGCGCAAACGTCACCACGCCGACGGTATGCGGCGACAGGCCCGGCGACGCCTTGCCGAGGTCGATGAATGCGACGAATTCGTTAAGCACCACCTTGGTGCCGAACAACCCGCCTGCAACACCCGCTTCGTTCCACGGCACATTGAGCAGCACCATCACCGGCGCGAACACATAGCCCAACAGCTTCTGGAAGCTGAGGTCAGGCACGCCGAACCAGCCGCCGACCCCGCCGAGGAGCCCATTGGCCAGCGCCATCAGCGCAACGAACGCCAGCACCATCGCGCCGACCGCCACCGCCAGCTTGACGCCGGTCTGCGCGCCTTGTGCCGCGGCCATGATGATGTTGGCCGGACGCTCCTCGTCATGTGTCGCCGCGGATAGATCATCGGGTGGCGGCAAGCCACCTTCGGGCAACAACGCCGCCGGACCTTCCGCGCTGATCCGGTTTTCAGGGAGGGTGATGTCGGCCGGCTCGAGCGGCACGATCACGTCGGGCATGATGATCTTGGCCATCAGCACGCCGCCGGGCGCGGACATGAAGCTCGCAGCGAGGAGATAAGGCAGCAATTGCTGGCCGATCATTGCGGCATAGGCACCCAGGATCGTCCCTGCCACGCCCGCCATACCGACGGTCATCACGCAAAACAGTTGCGGCGGCGTCAGCCCGGCGAGGTACGGCTTGATGACCAGGGGGCTTTCCGACTGGCCGACAAAGATGTTTGCCGCCGCGCCAAGGCTCTCGATGCGCGTAATCCCGGTCAGCGCGCGGATCGCGCCGCCGACCCAACGGATGATGAACTGCATGATACCGAGGTAATATAGGATCGAGATCAGCGACGCGAAAAAGATGATCACCGGCAATGCGGCAATGGCGAAACTGTTCGCGCCCATAGCCGGCGATGCCAGCGGCCCGAAGATAAAGTCCGTCCCGGCCTTGGCGTAGCCGAGAAGGTTCGACACGCCGGACGACATCCCCTGGATAACCGCCTTGCCCCACGACGTATACAAAGCGAGGAACGCCAGCCCGACCTGCAACAGGAATGCCGGCGCGACGACCCGCAGCCTGATGGCCCGGCGGTTGGAAGACAGCGCCACGGCAATCGCCAGGATCACGACGATCCCCAAAATGCCGATCAGGATGCGATTCACGTCTGTCTCCCCGCCCTTGCGGATCAGCGCATGGCACGGCGCGCGTCCCCAAGGCAATCTGTCACACGGTTGCAACATCCGCCCCCCATCTGCCGTTGCCGCAGCATATGCGGACGGGTAACCCGCGCCTTGCACAGGGGGATTCGCCATCAGCCGCCAGATTGCCGCTTTGCCGTATCGCAGCAACGGCACCGCCTATGATGCGCCGGTCAGTATTCTGTTGGTCACGTCGCGCGACAGCGGGCGCTGGGTCGTGCCCAAGGGCAATCAGGGATCGTCGCTGTCGCCGCACGCCGCCGCCGCGGTAGAGGCTGAGGAAGAAGCGGGCGTACGCGGTTCGGTTTGCCCGACTCCGCTTGGCACCTATCGTTACCGCAAGCGCCGCGCCAACGGGGCGTCGCTGATGTTCGACGTCGATGTCTATCCGCTGGCGGTGACGCAGGAATTGGCGGTGTGGAAAGAAGCCAGCGAGCGTGAGCGGCGCTGGTTCCCCCTCGCCGAAGCTGCCGGTCAGGTCGATGAGCCCGATTTATCCGACCTGATCCGGTCGTTCGATGCGTCCGCCTTCAACCGTGCGGCGCGTCCGCCTAGTCTGCTCGGCACTGTTGCCCAAAAATCGAGAGTCGGTCCTATGTTTGCCTGGTTTCAGCGCCTTTTGCCCAAGCAGGGCAATTTCTTCGACCTGTTCGAAGCCCATTCCCAAACCATCGTCGCCGCCGCCAACGCGCTCGGCCGGTTGGTCGAAGGGGGGTCGGCGACCGCCGAGCATATCCGTGAGATCGATGAACGCGAACATGATGCCGATGCGGTCATCCGCGAAGTCCTGACCACCGTCCGCCAGACCTTCCTGACCCCCTTCGATCGCGGCGCGATCACCAGCCTGATCGGGTCGATGGACGACACCATCGATGAAATGCAGGCGACCGCCAAGTCCGTCGCGGTCTACGGCGTGACGGTATTCGAACAGGATATGAAGGACATGGCGGCGATCGTCGTCGATGCTGCGCGTGTGACGTGCGAAGCCATCCCGTTGTTGCGCGATGTCGGCCGCAACGGTGCGCGCCTGCATGAACTGACTGGGCGGCTGGTACGCATGGAAACACATGCCGACGACATTCACATGGCTGGCCTCAAGCGCGCGTTCGAGGCAACCAACAGCGATCCGATGCAATTCCTGGTCCGGCGCGAAATCTACAAGCAGCTGGAGCGCATCATCGACGCTTTCGAAGATGTCGCCGACGCGATCGACGGCATCGTCATCGACCACAGCTGATGCACGAGCTTGCTCTCCCGCTGCTCATCGGGCTGATCGTCATCGCGCTGGCGTTCGATTATCTGAACGGCCTGCACGACGCGGCGAACTCGATTGCTACCGTCGTTGCCACCCGGCTGCTCGGACCGGTGCAGGCGGTGGCCTTTGCCGCCTTTTTCAACTTCGCCGCTTATTTCCTGACGCTCGCATTCCCGTCGCTCCACGCGGTGGCTGACACCATCGGCAAGGGACTGATCGACAAAGATCTGATCACACCCGCAGTGGTTTTCGCCGCTTTGGTCGGGGCGATGTTCTGGAACGTCGTCACCTGGCTCAAGGGGATTCCGTCGTCGTCGAGCCACGCGCTGATCGGCGGCATGGTTGGTGCAGGCGTCGCGCATGCGGGTTTGACCGGCATTAAATGGGTCGGGCTCAACAAGACCTTGATCGCCATCGTCCTGTCGCCATTGCTCGGCATGATCCTAGCGCTGGCGATCATGCTGCTGTCCAGTTGGATGGCCTCGCGGGCCAGCATCCGAGGGGCAGAACGCACGTTCCGCGGGCTGCATCTGGTTTCCGCGGCAACCTTGTCGCTGACCCATGGCCTTAACGACGCGCAAAAGACGATGGGGATCATTACCGTCCTGCTTTATTCGACCGGCTATCTCCACGGCGATTTCGAGGTGCCGCACTGGGTGGCGATCAGCTGCTACATCGCCATCGCAATGGGCACACTGACCGGCGGGTGGAAAATCATCGAGACGATGGGCAGCCGCATTACCAAATTGTCGCAGCATCAGGGGTTCAGCGCTTCGGCCGCCGGCTCGATCATGCTGTTCATCGCCTCGGTGCTGGGCATACCCGTGTCCACCACGCACACGATCACCGGTTCGGTAATCGGTGCGGGCGTCGCGCGCCGCGCCTCGGCAGTGCGCTGGAATGTCGCGCAGAATGTGGTCGCGGCGTGGGTGATCACAATCCCGGCCAGCGCCACCGTCGGCGCGCTGTTTTACGGGCTGACGACGCTGTTCTAGATCGGCGATACGCCGAAATATTTCAGCAGGCCCAAAACCAGCAACAGCAAAGCGATCGCCGCAATAATCCCGCCGATGTTGATGCTGCTCTTTTCAACGACGACATGGTCGTCCCGATCGATATCCGCCATGAAACTTCTCCTGTTGTGGTCGCGTAACGAATGCGCGCGATGTTGCGTTCCGCGCGTGACACGATAGCAGCCGCACGATGGACCAAACCCATCCCCGCACTGCGCCTGCCCTGTTTGCACTGACCGTCTTTTACGGCGGCATGGTCACGCTGGGCGGTGTGCTCGGCGCGAAGCAGGTTGCGCTCGGGCCGCTCGCAGTCGAGGCGGGCATTTTTCCCTTCCTGACTTTGGTGGGCATTTCGTCGGGCGTCGCCGAGCTTTACGGCAAGGCGACGGCCGATCGGCTGGTCCGGTTCGGCTTCGTCCCGCTGGCGTTCGCGATCTTCCTGACCTGGTTCGTCATCCAGTTGCCGACTGATCCGGGCATGTACCCGCCCGCGAAAGACGCGTTCCCGATCATCCTCGGCCAAAGCTGGCGGATGATGGCGGCGGGCATTCTCGCTTATGGCATTTCGGTCACGCTCAACATCTGGCTGTTCAGCAAATTGCGCGCCGCGACCGGCCGCTGGGCCAGCTTGCGCGGCTTCATCGCCGCCGCGCTCAGCCAGATCGTCGACACGCTGATCTTCATCACCGCCAGCTTTTACGGCGTCCGCCCGATCCTCGATCTGATGGCGGGCCAGATGATCGCCAAGATCGTGTTGTCGGCGGTCATGATCCCGCTCTTGATCTGGATCGTTGTGCGAATCGGCCATCGCCTCGATCAGGGAGAGGCATGATCTCCCGCCACGCACCCGACACGGGTCTCCTTGAAAAAGCCGCGACGTTGATCGAGGCTTTGCCGTATCTGCAGCGCTACGAGGGGCAGACCTTCGTCGTGAAATATGGCGGCCACGCCATGGGCGATACCGCTGCGGTGCGCGATTTCGCCGAGGATGTCGTGCTGTTGAAAGCGGTCGGCATCAACCCGATCGTCGTGCACGGTGGCGGGCCGCAGATCGGCGCGATGCTGAAACAGCTCGGCGTCGAATCGCGCTTCGTCGGTGGGCTGCGCGTGACGGACAAGGAAACCGCACGCGTCGCCGAAATGGTGCTGGGCGCGATCAATAAGGAAATCGCCGGTGTCGTCGTTCAAGCGGGCGGTCGCGCGGTCGGCCTGTCGGGCAAAGACGCGGGGCTGGTCACCGCAGAGAAAATCGGCGGGCGGCGCGACGCGGACCTTAATGTCGGCATCGAACGCAATGTCGATCTGGGGTTTGTCGGCGAACCGGTACACGTCGACCGCTCGATCCTCGACACGCTGTCGGCGGCGGGCGTGGTGCCGATCATCGCCCCGATCGCGCCCGGCGCGGACGGCGAAACCTACAACATCAACGCCGACACGATGGCGGGCGCGATTGCCGCCGCCGTCGGGGCCAAGCGGCTGTTCCTGTTGACCGACGTGGCGGGCGTGTTGTCGAAAGACGGCGCGCTGCTGACCGACATGACGCCCGAAGACGTCGCGACACTCAAAGCCGACGGCACGGTCAAGGGCGGCATGATCCCCAAGCTCGAAACCTGCGTCCACGCGGTCGAACGCGGCGTCGAGGCCGCAGTCATTCTCGACGGCCGTGTGCCGCACGTCATTCTCGTCGAAATGTTCACCGCAGAGGGTGCGGGTACGCTTGTAAGGCGCGCAGCCTAGCGGTGAGGCGTTAGCGTCGCTATCTGCGCGCTATGATCACGCTCATTCAAATCCTCATGGTCCTGCTCAACGTGGTGTGGTGGATCATCGTCGTCCAGGCGGTGCTCAGCTGGCTGATCGCGTTCAACGTGATCAACACGTCCAATCCGACCGTGCGCTCGATCTGGCAGGCGCTCGATCGGCTGACCGAGCCGCTTTACCGCCCGATCCGCCGCATCCTCCCCGATTTCGGCGCGCTCGACCTGTCGCCGATGGTCGTGTTGCTGCTGCTCTACATTCTCAGCAACATCGTCCTGCCCAACATCCTCATGTCGGTCGCGGCGAACGGATGATCATCGACGGCAAGGCCGCTGCTGCAACGCTGCGCGCCGAAGTCGCAGCGGAGGTGGCCAAACTGGCCCGCGCGCCCGGCCTCGGCGTAGTTCTGGTCGGTGAAGACCCCGCCAGCGCGGTCTATGTGCGGTCAAAGAACAAGGCCTGCCGCGAGGCCGGAATGCTCGGCTTCGAACACAAGCTCCCCGCCGGCACGCCCGAAGCCGACCTTCTCGCGCTCGTCCGCCAACTCAACGACGACGACAGCGTGGACGGCATCCTCGTGCAATTGCCGCTGCCCGCGCACATCGACACCAACAAAGTCATCGCCACCGTCTCGCCGCACAAGGATGTGGACGGCTTTCACCCTGAAAATGTCGGACGTTTGGCGAGCGGCCTGCACGGCTTCGTCCCCTGCACGCCAATGGGGTGCCTGATGCTGATCAAAGCCGTGCGCGGCGATCTGGCGGGCCTCGATGCGGTGGTCATCGGACGCAGCAACATCGTCGGCAAGCCGATGGCGCAACTCCTCCTCGGCGAAAGCTGCACCGTCACCGTCGCGCACAGCCGCACCCGCGATTTGCCCGCAGTCGTGCGCCGCGCCGACATTGTCGTCGCGGCGGTGGGCCGTCCAAACATGGTCACGGGCGACTGGCTCAAACCCGGCGCGACGGTGATCGATGTCGGCATCAATCGCGGCGCAGACGGCAAGCTGGTCGGCGATGTTGATTTCGCCAGCGCGGAAGGAATCGCCGGTGCGATCACCCCCGTCCCCGGCGGCGTCGGCCCAATGACCATCGCCTGCCTGCTCAAGAACACCCTGACCAGCGCGCAGCGGCGGCAGGGCGTGCAGCGCAAGTGACCGAGCTCCTCCCCCTGTTCGTGTCCGCGTTCGCGACATTCTTCGTCGTCATCGATCCGCCCGGCTGCGCACCGATTTTCGGCAGTCTCGTCGCGGGCACCCCTGCTGCCCACCGCCGGGCGATGGCGATCCGGTCGGTCCTGGTCGCGGCGGGAATATTGTTTGCCTTTGCGTTGGTCGGGAAGGGGTTTCTCCACGCGCTCGGCGTCGGTCTGCCCGCATTTCGCATCGCCGGCGGCGTAATGTTGTTCATGATCGCACTCGATATGGTGTTCGAAAAACGCACCGAGCGGCGTGAGAATCGTGCTGCGAATGTCGACGAAGCCGATGACATCAGCGTGTTTCCGATGGGTATTCCGATGATCGCCGGGCCGGGATCGATCGCGTCGGCGATGCTGCTGACCAGCCGCGCCGAAGGCTGGGTCGAACGCGGCGTCGTGCTTGCCGCTCTGGCGCTGACGCTTCTCCTGACGATGCTCGCTTTATTGGCGGCCGGGCCGCTGCTCAGACTCCTCGGCAACAAGCTCGAGGCGATGATCACGCGCGTACTGGGTGTGATCCTCGCGGCATTGGCGGCGCAATTCGTGATCGATGGAATCCGCGCCTCGTTTTTTTAGGCGCGGACAACACCCACATCCGCAAACGCCCGCACTTCCGTCGGCGGATCGCTCGGTTCGTCGAGTTCGGCCTGCCAGTAACCGATGTCGAGCCAGCTACCCGATTTCCACCCAACCTCGCGCAACTGCCCGGCACGGCGGAAACCCACCGATTCGTGCATCGAAATCGACCAGTCGTTGGGCAGCGCGATCACGGCCACCGCCTGCACATACCCTTGCGTTTTCAGCGTCGCCAGCAACCGCGCATAAAGCAGCCGCCCGACGCCCTTGCCGCGCTGATCGCCGGCCAGATAAACCGATGTCTCGACGGTCCAGCGATACGCCGCGCGCGCCTTGAACGTCGTCGCATAGGCGTAACCCAGCACCAACCCGTCCTCATCGGTGGCGATCAACCACGGGTGCAGCGGCGATGCCGTCATCCGTTCGGCCATCGTCGCGGGGCTGGGCGGTTCGGTCTCGAAACTGATCGTCGAGGTGCGGACATAAGGCGCATAGATATCGGCGATCGCCGCCGCATCCGCCGCCGTCGCCGCGCGGATCGCGATGGTCACAGCTTCAACCACATGCGGACGATCTCCATCAGGCTCGCATCGGGTGCGCGCACCGCCAGCGGAACGGGGCATTCGAGGCACCGCGCCTGAATCGCCGCCGCCCCGACCATGCCGCGCATTTCGCCCAGCGCCGCCGCGATCTCGCTCATCCGGATATGCGTCAACGTGGTCAGCGCATCCGGCGTCTGGTCGTCGTCGGTATCGCCCGAATTGGCCCAGCCTTCGGCCAGTGCCTGCGTCCAGCTCTTGGGCTTTTCGAGCCAGATGGCATGGCGCGCATTCGGGTCGATCTTGGCCAGCCGCGCCGCTTCGGCAATCGCAGCGTCGATCCCGCCGAACCGGTCGACCAACCCCAATTGCCGCGCCGATCCGCCGTCCCACACGCGACCCTGCGCGATCTCGTTGACGCGGGCGAGGGGGATGCGCCGCGCCGTGCTGACCAGCGATACGAAGCGTCCGTACGTTCCCTCGACGCTGCGCTGGATCAGGCTGTCGAACGCCGGACTGGTCCCGCCGATGATGTCGGGCTGGCCCGACAGCGGCGTCGTCTTGATCCCATCCGACGTCACGCCGATCTTGGCCAGTGCGCCTTCGAAGGTCGGGATGATCCCGAACACCCCGATCGATCCGGTGATCGTCGCGGGTTCGGCAAACACGCGGTCCGCCGCCGTCGTCACCCAATAACCGCCCGACGCCGCGACATTGGCCATCGACACCACCACGGGGATGCCCGCCGCGCGCGCCGCGACCAGGCTTTCACGGATGCGGTCGCTGGCCAGCGCCGATCCGCCCGGCGAATCGACGCGCAGCACCAATGCCTTGACGGTCCCCGTTGCCACCGCCCGGTCGATCAGCCGCGCGATGGTGTCGCCGCCCGCCGTCCCCGCATCGGCGGTCCCATCGACGATGTCGCCCGCAACCGTCGCCACCGCGATCGCGCCATCGCCCGATTGATACGGATGCGCGGAGATGAAGGCGGGCAGCTCGATCGCCGCGAACGGCGCGCCGCGCGTGCCCGACCCGGCAATGCGCGCGACCGCTGCACCGAATGCCGCGCGGCTGCCCAATTTATCGACGATGCCATTGCTTAACGCCGCTTCGGCGAGGCCCGGCGCATCGGCCACCGCGCCTTGCGGGTCGGCGGTGTACGCCGCCAGCTTGGCCTTGGGCCGCGCCTTCGCAATCTCATTCTGCCAGTTCGACCATAAAGCCCCGGCCAGCGCGAGATTGGCCTCCTTCGCCTCCGGCGATGCCTCGCTGCGCGTGTACGGCTCGACGAACGATTTGAACTTGCCGACGCGATAGACGTGGACGTTGGCCCCGACCTTGTCGATCAGCCCCTTGTAATAGAGGTGCGAGCCACCCGGCCCCGCGAACAGCGCCAGCCCCATCGGATCGAGCCACACTTCGCTGGCATGCGCCGCCAGTTGATAACTGTCATCGGTATAGCCAGTGGCGAAAGCGAGCACTTTCTTGCCCGATTTGCGGAACCGGTCGAGCGCCGCGCCGACATCGCTCAGGCTGACCTGACCACCGCCAGTGAACCCGTCGAGGTTAAGCGCGATCGCCTTGACCCGCCCGTCGCCCGTCGCCGCATCGATCGCGGTCAGTATGTCGCGCAGGCGATACTGCCGTGTCGCGCTACCGCCTGCTGCCTGGCCGAACGACACCGGCGCGGGTTGCTCGACCAGCGCGCCGTTCAGGTCGAGCAACAACGCGCCCTCGCCCAGCGTCGGATTGGGTCGCCCCTTCAGCCCCGCGTAAAGCAGCGCGAAGAACAACAGCAGGAACAACAGCACCAGCGCGTCCTTGACGCCGACCAGCAATTTCCACGCGCTCGCAACGATCCGCATCACGTCTTCCTCGTTCCACCGCCGCGCTAACGCCGCCCCGCGCTCTAGTAAACGTGGCAGCCTTCGCTCAAAGGGCCGCATGCCCGCAGCTTCGCCCGCCTGGCGCGTCGAAGCGCGCGCAACACTCGCGCTGGCGCTGCCGTTGGTCGCGGCGAACCTGCTGCAAATGGCGGTCTATGCGGTCGACGTGATTTTCGTCGCGCGGCTCGGCCCGCAATCGCTCGCCGCGTCGTCGCTGTCGGTGTCGATCCTCGGGCTGTTGCTGTGGTCGTCAACCGGTCTGGTCGGGGCAGTTTCGCCGCTCGTCGCCGCCGAACTCGGTCGCCGCCGCCACGCGGTGCGCGAAGTGCGGCGCAGCTTCCGCATGGGGCTATGGCTGTCGGCGCTGGCATCCGCCGTCGTCCTGCTGCTGTGCGCGGCGGGACCGTGGTTCATGCAGGCGACGGGACAGGATGCGGATGTGGTCGCCACGGCCCGCCCGTTCCTGCACATATTAATGTGGTCGACGCCCCCCGCGATCGTTGCGGCGATGCTGCGCAGCTTCGTCGCGGCGATGGGTCGCGCGGCCGTCGCGACGCTGATCATCGCGCTCGGCCTCGCGATCAACATTGTGGGCAATTACGCGCTGGTGTTCGGCCATTTCGGATGTCCCGCGCTCGGGCTGCAAGGCTCGGCGATCTCCAGCATCGTCACCACCAGTGGCATGTTGCTGGCTTATGTCGCGGTGATCCTCACCGACCGCCGCCTGCGGCGTTACCATTTGTTCGGCCGCTGGTGGCGCGCCGACTGGGTGCGTTTTCTCGACTTGCTGCGCGTCGGGCTGCCGATCTGCGGCACGATCGTCGCCGAAGCCGGATTGTTTTCCGGCGCGGCCTTCCTGATGGGCCGGATCGGCGAGGCCGAGCTGGCCGGACACACCATCGCGCTGCAGATCGCAGCCGTCGCGTTCCAGATTCCCTTCGGCATCGCCCAGGCGGGAACGATCCGCGTCGGCTATGCCTTTGGTGCCGGAGACCGCGCCGGAATTGCACGCGCCGGCAATGCGGCGATCATTCTGGGCATCGCCGTGATGACGCTGACCGCGAGCGCGATGTGGTTCGCCCCGCGCCAATTGCTCAGCCTGTATGTCGATACCGATGCACCGGAAAATGCTGTTTTGGTCGCGTTCGCCCTTCAATACATGATCGTCGCCGCAGCGTTTCAGCTGGCCGATGGCGCGCAGGCGGTGGCGGCCGGGGCGCTGCGCGGACTGCAGGACACGCGCGTGCCCATGGCGATCGCCGTGTTCGGATATTGGCTGCCGGGCTTCGGCACCGCGATCGTGCTCGGTTTCTATACCCCGCTGCGGGGGTTGGGCGTGTGGATCGGCCTCGCCGTCGGCCTGCTCGTGGTGGCGATCCTGTTGCTGTATCGCTGGAGCCGCCGCGACCGGTTGCTCATGTCGTTATCCGCCACGACACCGTAAGCCGCCACTTCTCGGCATAGCCCGGGGTCGGCCGGTCGATCACGCGCGATCCTTCCAGCCCCAGCTCATATTTCTCGCGATACCGCGCGCGAAACCCCGCCCCGGCGGACCCCAGCGAATAGCTCTGGTCGGCAAGGCCCGGCGCACCCAGCACCGTCAGCCGCCCCTCATCGATAAAGGTGTAAATCTCGCTGGTCTTGAGCCGCTCGATCTTGAGCGGTTGATATGCGAACTCGGCAAGCGCCCCGACACCGCGATCGCCCGACAGCACGCCGGTATCGAACGCCCGCCCGATCGTCTCTCCGCCCAGCGTCATCCGTTCGGCGGCAGGCAAATTGTCGCGCGTATATTGCGCGGTCAGCGATCCGCGCAGCGCCGCGCGCTTGCCGATCGCCTGCGCCACCGAAGCCGCCGCCGTCGCTTTCAGGAAATCGGGCTGAATATAGGGCGCGGCGGCACGCGCACCGAGTCCGTCAAAGCCCTTGGACAGCGACACCAGCACCGATGCCGAACGATTGGGCAGGGTTACCGAGAAACTCGCGGCACCGCGCACCACGCGCGTGCGTTCGCTGGCGATGATGTTGCCGAACGCGGCATTGTCGCTGTTCAACCCTTCGAACGACAGGCTGACATCGGCAGATCGTTTGAAACTGTGGATCAACGGATAAGATAGCGATGCTGCCGCCTGCCGCGCCTTCCCGCGGATCGGAATGAATTTGGGCCGCGTCTCGAAATAGGCGGCGGACAGCCCCGCGGTCAGCCCGTCACCGCCGATCGGTGCGCTGTAACCTGCCGAGGCAAAGCGATAGCGTTTGAAATCGCGGGCCGCGCTCCCCGTCAGCGTGAACTGGTCACCATCTATCGCGGTGCCATAGAGCTCGAGCGCGGCGTCGAACTGTCCGCCGCCCAGCAAATCGATCCCGCGGCTGCTGAATCCGCCGGTCAGCTTGTGTCGCTTTTGCTTGACCGCAACGCCCATCACCAGCGCACCGTCGAAATTCGGATCGGTGAATTGCGGCGTCATCGTCAGCCCGGGGATGGCCTGTGCCAGCGTCAATTGCCGTTCGAACGTCGCCCGGCTCAGCGGCTTTTGCTGCGTCAGCGGGGCGAGGCGGCGGCGCAATTGCGGATGTCGCTTCGGATCGCCCTGAATTTCGACTCGCGCGATGCTGCCTTCGGTCAGGCTTACAGTGACAATGCCGCCCGCAAAATCCTGTTCGGGGATTGCAACGGTATAAAGGGCCACCGCGCTCGAGCCATAAGCGGTTGACAACGCCGCAGCGAGTTCGCCCAGCGTCTTGGCTGTTGCCGGCTTGCCGAGGAAACGTCCGGCGGCGGCAGCGACGGGAGCGGGCGCCTTGGCCCCTCTGAACCTAATGCCCTTGATCGGCGTATCGCTGCCCACCGAAATGACTTTGGCGGGGATCCGCACCGGTTGAACCGGCACTGGCGCGCGTGGTGCCGCGCGGTCGATACGGTCGCGCGAAATCGGCAAATCGCCAATGCGCGGCGCAGTGCTCGCCGCTCCTGCGGCGAGCAGCATCAAGGCTTGGATCATGATATCCCCTTCACAACTGGACAAAAGGGGAGCGGCGGCGTGCGGGATTGCAGTCCGCGCCGCCGCTCCAAGGGGGAGTTAGCCGCCGGGCTTGAGCACGCCCTTGACCGTTCCGCCGACCAG
Source organism: Sphingomonas antarctica (assembly GCF_965137005.1). Classification (NCBI taxonomy): domain Bacteria; kingdom Pseudomonadati; phylum Pseudomonadota; class Alphaproteobacteria; order Sphingomonadales; family Sphingomonadaceae; genus Sphingomonas; species Sphingomonas antarctica. The sequence goes on from NZ_CBCRXM010000003.1 coordinate 142,533, forward strand.
CGTCCCGACCGCGCCGAGCGGTGTCGCAACGCCCGCACCAGCACCGCCGGCCGCGGTAATGGGCAGGGTTACACCGCCCGCCGATCCGGTCAGGCCGGCGACAGTCCCGGTTGCGGTATTGACCACGCCGGTGACGATGCCGGTCGTGCCCGTTGTCGTCCCGGTCGCGCCGGTGACGGTGCCGAGGACACCCGACGCCGCGCCGGTGCCGACCAGTCCGCCCGCCAGCGGAATGCCATTGCCGACATTGACCGCCGCCAGCGTGCCCTGGACCGGCACCGGATTGAGCAGACCCACGCCGATCAGCGACGGCCGCCCTGGTGCAGCGATCACGCTGTTGGTGCCCAGATCGATGCGCACGACGTCGCCGACAACGCCCTTGACCGTGTTGAGCGAAACCGTCCGGCCATTGCCGATATCGACCAAAGTCTGGCCGGTATTGCGCAGCACCGCGGTTACTGTGCCGGTCACCGGAGTCAGCGCCGGAACTGCGCCGTTCACGGTATTGGCGAGCTGGGCATGCTTGCCCGCCACGCCGATGACGACGTTGCCCGCCGTGGTGATCACGCCGGCACCCAGGCCGCCCTGCATACCGGTTGCACCCGTCGACCCGGTCGCACCCGTGCTTCCGGTGGCGCCGGTCGATCCGGTCGCGCCGGTCGATCCCGTGCCACCGGTTGCGCCGGTACTGCCGGTACCATCGCTACCGTCACTACCATTGCCGCCCGTCGCACCAACGTCACCGACTGACGCAAGACGATAGCCGCCAGAGCTGCTGCACGCCACCATCGCCGTCAGTGGCAATGTCAGGATTACTGTTTTCAGCAAACTATTGAATGTTTGTCCCTGCATGGTCTGTCTCCTCTAGTGCGCGGGACTTACCCGCTGCGATTAAGCCAACCCTTCGACTCTCGTAGCGGTTCCGTTGTATTTGAAACCAAAGATCTTTGTCTTGTTCATTATTTGAACTATTGTGATAGTCATTTCATCTTGCTGTGCATTATGGGTATAAATCTGCACCGCTTGACGGCTCATGGGCCGCTTCCCATATGCGCCTTGCTGGCACTCATGGATTCGGAGTGCCAATTGCTTTTTGTAAGAGCTGAGAGGGCCAAACTATGAATTTTCGACCGCTGCATGACCGCGTGCTCGTCCGCCGCATCGAGGCTGATGAAAAGACCGCAGGCGGCATCATCATCCCCGACACTGCCAAGGAGAAGCCGCAGGAAGGCGAAATCGTCGCCGCCGGCTCGGGCACCAAGGCCGAAGACGGCACGATCACCCCGCTCGACGTCAAGGCCGGCGACAAGATCCTGTTCGGCAAATGGTCGGGCACCGAGGTCAAGCTCGAGGGCGAAGACCTGATCATCATGAAGGAAAGCGACATTCTGGGCATTGTTGGCTGATCGCCAACGGGCTCGGGCTCGTCGCCTGACCTGATGCGGCCTGTTTCAGGGCTAAACTTAGACTAAACTTCCAATCCGAAAGGGCAGCTGACATGGCTTCCAAAGACGTAAAATTCGGTCGTGACGCGCGTGAGCGCATTCTTCGCGGCGTCGATATCCTCGCCGACGCGGTCAAGGTGACCCTGGGGCCGAAGGGCCGCAACGTCGTCATCGACAAGAGCTTCGGTGCCCCGCGCATCACCAAGGACGGCGTCACCGTCGCCAAGGAAATCGAGCTCAAGGACAAGTTCGAGAATATGGGCGCGCAGATGCTGCGCGAAGTCGCCTCGAAGACCAACGACAATGCCGGTGACGGCACGACCACCGCGACCGTATTGGCCCAGGCCATCGTGCGCGAAGGCATGAAGTCGGTCTCGTCGGGCATGAACCCGATGGACTTGAAGCGTGGCATCGATCTCGCCGTGACCAAGGTCGTCGAAGACCTGCAGTCGCGGTCCAAGCCCGTGTCGGGCAGCCAGGAAATCGCCCAGGTCGGCATCATTTCGGCGAACGGCGACACCGTCGTCGGTGAAAAGATTGCCGAAGCGATGGAAAAGGTCGGCAAGGAAGGCGTGATCACCGTCGAGGAAGCCAAAGGACTCGAGTTCGAACTCGACGTCGTCGAAGGCATGCAGTTCGACCGTGGCTACCTCTCGCCCTACTTCATCACCAACCCGGAAAAAATGTCGGTCGAGCTTCAGGACCCCTATATCCTGATCCACGAAAAGAAGCTGTCGAACTTGCAGGCGATGCTCCCGATCCTGGAAGCCGTCGTCCAGTCGGGCCGTCCGCTGCTGATCATCGCCGAAGACATCGAGGGTGAGGCTCTGGCCACGCTCGTCGTCAACAAGCTGCGCGGCGGCCTCAAGGTCGCGGCCGTCAAGGCGCCGGGCTTCGGCGATCGTCGCAAGGCGATGCTCGAAGACATCGCCGTCCTGACCAAGGGCGAAGTGATCTCGGAAGACCTCGGCATCAAGCTCGAAAACGTCACGCTCGAAATGCTCGGCACCGCCAAGCGCGTCTCGATCGACAAGGACAACACCACCATCGTCGACGGTGCGGGTGAAGCCGATGCGATCAAGGGCCGCGTCGAAGCGATCCGTCAGCAGATCGAGAACACCACCAGCGATTATGACAAGGAAAAGCTCCAGGAGCGTCTTGCCAAGCTCGCCGGCGGTGTTGCCGTGATCAAGGTCGGCGGTGCTTCGGAGGTCGAAGTCAAGGAGCGCAAGGATCGCGTCGACGACGCACTCCACGCGACCCGTGCGGCGGTCGAAGAAGGCATCGTCCCCGGTGGCGGTACCGCGTTGCTCTACGCGACCAAGGCGCTCGAGGGGCTGACCGGCTCGAACGACGACCAGACGCGCGGCGTCGACATCGTGCGCAAGTCGCTGACGACGCTGGTTCGCCAGATCGCGCAGAATGCCGGCCATGACGGTGCGGTGGTTTCGGGCAAGTTGCTCGAAGGCAACGACCCGACAATGGGCTTCAACGCCCAGACCGACAAGTATGAGAATCTGGTCGCGGCCGGCGTGATCGACCCGACCAAGGTCGTCCGTACCGCGCTGCAGAACGCAGCGTCGGTCGCCGGTCTGCTCATCACCACCGAAGCGGCTGTCTCGGAAATGCCCGAAGACAAGCCTGCCATGGGTGGCGGCATGGGCGGCGGCGGAATGGGCGGAATGGGCGGAATGGATTTCTGATTTCGGGCACGGGATAGCCTTCGGGCTATCCCGACCACGAAATCAGAACGGCCGGCCTCGCTCTTGCGAGGACCGACGACGTGGCTTTGCCACGGCGCCCTTCTGACCAACCAAAAAAGGGCCGGAGCGCACCCAGCGCCCTGGCCCCTTTCTTACCCGGACAAGGCGCCTTAGCGCTTCATCGAATTCCCGGCATCCTTCATCGCGTCGCCGGTATCGTCCATCGCATTCGCGGTCGAAGCACGCATCTTGTCGGCGGCGGACATTGTGTGGTTGCCCGCCGAGTCCATCGCATTGCCTGCCGACATCATCGCATCGTTGGTCGCGGCATTGACGTCACTGACCGCTTCATTGGTCGTCGTGGCGGTGTCGGAGACCGCGCCGTTATAGGTTTCGCTGGCATTTTGTTCGGTCGATTTCGAACATGCGCCGAGCGCGAGGGTCGCAATCGCGGCGGCGGTCAGCAGTGTCTTGGTCATCACATCGTCTCCCTGTAGATTCCCGCTCAACCCCCGGACCGGCATATTCGTTGCACGTTAACCTCTGCGTTGACCGCATATAAGGATTTCTTTATATGCGCCTCGTGGACACGCTGACCGATCTTTTCCGGGCCTTGGCCGATCCGACCCGGCTGCGCATCGTCGCGTTGCTCGGGCAAATGGAACTGGCCGTCGGCGAACTGGCGCAGGTGCTGGAACAGAGCCAGCCGCGCGTGTCGCGTCACGTCAAGATTCTGTGCGACGCCGGGCTCGCCTGCCGCCGCCGCGAAGGCAGTTGGGTATTCCTGACCCCCGGTGACGCAACCATTGCCGAACCGCTCGAAGCATTGATCCACGCGGCAGGCGGCGCCGAACTGGGCCGCGAGGACATAGCCCACCTCGCGGCGATCCGCGCCGAACGCACCGCTGCGGCCGAGCGCTTTTTCGCTCAACACGCGCACGAATGGGACGCGCTGCGCTCACTCCACGCCCCTGACGACTCGGTCGAGGCGCGGATGCGCGCGATGCTCTCGGGACCACTCGGCCAACTCGTCGATCTCGGCACCGGCACCGGCCGGATGATCGAGCTGTTCAGCGCGCAAGCCAGCCGCGCGACGGGCATCGACCGCAGCCCCGAAATGCTCCGCCTCGCGCGCGCCAAGCTCGACGGCCAACCCTGCGACCTGCGTCAGGGGGAGATTGCCGCCCTGCCGCTGAACGACGCGGTGGCCGACACGGTCATCGTCCATCAAGTCCTGCACTATCTTTCCGAACCCGCCGTCGCGATCGGCGAGGCCGCGCGCATTCTCGCGCCCGGCGGCCGCTTGTTGATTGCCGACTTTGCCAGCCACGAGCATGAAGAATTGCGCGACGGCGCCGCGCACGCGCGGCTCGGCTTCGAGGATGCCCAAATCGCGGGCTGGCTGGCGGATGCGGGCCTGACACTCGACGCGACCGAAACGCTTGAAGGCGGCACGCTGACCGTCAAATTGTGGCGCGCCGCCAAGCCCGCTTTGGCCCGAAAGCTCGCCGCATGACGCTCTCGGTCCGCCAGCTCGAAGAAGCGCGCCGTGCGCTTGCCGCACCGTTGTTCGCCGATGTTGCGGGCGATATCGCCGTGTCGTTCGAATTCTTCCCGCCCAAATCCGACAAGATGGCCGAAACCCTGTGGCAGTCGGTCGAGACCCTCGCCCCGCTTAACCCCCGTTTCGTGTCGGTAACCTATGGCGCCGGTGGTTCGACACGCGAGCGCACCCACGCGACAGTCGAACGCATCGCGCGCGAAACCAGCATCCCGGCGGCCGCGCATCTCACCTGCGTCGAAGCATCACGCGAAGAAATTGACGCCGTCGCCGACGCCTATTGGCAAGCGGGGGTGCGCCACATCGTCGCCTTGCGCGGCGACATGCCGACTTCAGGCACGCCCTACGCTGTGCATCCCGGCGGTTATGAAAACGCGGCCACTCTCGTCGCCGGACTGCGCCAGCTGCATCCCTTCGAAATCTCCGTCGCCGCTTATCCCGAATGCCATCCGGATTCGCCGCATGCCACCGCCGATCTCGACAATCTCAAGCGCAAGCTCGACGCCGGGGCGACGCGCGCGATCACGCAGTTTTTTCACGAGGCCGAGACGTTCTTTCGCTTCCGCGACGCGGCGACGGCTGCGGGGATCGACGCCGAGATCGTCCCAGGCATCATGCCGGTGATGAACTTTGCCAGTGTAAAGCGCATGTCGACGATGTGCGGCACGGCTGTTCCCGCCTGGCTGGAAAAGCTGTTTGCCGGCCTCGACGATCTCCCCGCCGCGCGCCAATTGGTCGCGGCGACCGTTGCCGCGGAATTGTGCCGCCGCCTCTACGCTGGCGGCGTGCGCCAGTTCCACTTCTACACCCTCAACCGCGCCGAGCTGAGCTATGCGATCTGCCATCTGCTCGGCGTTCGCCCGCAAGGCAGCGCGATGGAGCAGGCGGCATGACCAAGCGCGAACAGCTCATCGCCGAAGCCGGCAAACGCATTCTGCTGACCGACGGCGCGTTCGGCACCGAGATCCAGAACTGGAAGCTGTCCGAAGCCGATTACGCCGGGTTGCTCGGCCTGACGCTCGATCAAAAGGGCAATAACGACATCCTCGCACTGTCGAAACCGGACGTGCCAAAGACGATCACCCGCGCCTATCTCGATGCCGGATCGGACATCGTCTCGACCAACACCTTTTCCGCCAACCGCATCAGCCAGGCGGACTACGGCGCCGAGCATCTGGTCCGCGACATCAATGTGCAAAGCGGTCGCGTCGCGCGCACGCTCGCCGACGAATATACCGCCAGGGACGGTCGCCCGCGCTTCGTTGCTGGTGCGATCGGACCGACTAACAAGACGCTGTCGCTCAGCCCCGACGTCAACGATCCGGGTTTTCGCGAGATCGATTTCGACGAACTGACCGCCGTCTATCGCGAACAGACCGAAGCGCTGGCCGAAGGCGGTTGCGACTTCATTCTGATCGAAACCGTGTTCGACACGCTCAATGCCAAGGCCGGGATCATGGCGGTCAAGCAGGCCGAGGCCGCTTTGGGCCGCGAACTACCCATCATGATGTCGATGACCCTGACCGACCTGTCGGGCCGCAATTTGTCGGGCCACACGGTCGAGGCGTTCTGGCACTCGGTTCGCCATGCCCGCCCGCTGACCATCGGCCTCAATTGCTCGTTCGGCGCGCAGCAAATCCGCCCGCATGTGAAGGTCTTGAGCGCGCTCGCCGACACTTTGATCATGGTTTACCCCAATGCCGGGCTGCCCAACGATCTCGGCGCGTATGACGAACTGCCCGACGAGACTGCGGCATTGGTCGGCGAATGGGCCGAGGCAGGTCAGGTCAACATCTTGGGCGGCTGCTGCGGCTCGACCCCCGCGCACATCGCCGCCATGGTACGCAAGATTGCCGGACTTGCGCCGCGCGTGCTGCCCAGTGTTCCCGTGCAGACACGCCTCGCCGGCCTCGAACCGATGACGCTCGCGGCCTGAGCCGCATCACATTCATGACGCAATCGACCGCAACCTTCGTCAATATCGGCGAGCGCACCAACGTCACCGGATCGGCGGCGTTCAAGAAGCTGATCATGGCGGGCGATTATTCGCGCGCGGTCGAAGTCGCGCGCCAACAGGTGGAAAACGGCGCGCAGATCATCGACGTCAACATGGACGAAGGGCTGCTCGATTCCGAAGCGGCGATGGTCACCTTCCTCAAACTGATCGCCGCCGAGCCGGATATCGCGCGCGTCCCGGTCATGGTCGACAGCTCGAAATGGAGTGTGATCGAAGCTGGCCTCAAGTGCGTCCCCGGCAAGCCGATCGTCAATTCGATCAGCATGAAGGAGGGCGAGACGGCCTTCCTCGACCAGGCGCGCAAATGCATGAATTACGGCGCCGCCGTCGTGGTCATGGCGTTCGACGAGACCGGCCAGGCCGACACCCAGGCACGCAAAGAGGAAATCTGCGCGCGCGCTTACGACCTCCTGATGACCATCGGCTTCCCGCCCGAGGACATCATTTTCGATCCCAACATCTTTGCCGTCGCGACGGGGATCGAGGAGCATAATAACTACGCGGTCGACTTCATCGAGGCGGTCAAAAACATCCGCATCCGTTGCCCGCACGCGCATTTTTCGGGCGGCCTGTCGAATCTAAGCTTCAGCTTCCGCGGCAACGAACCGGTGCGCCGCGCGATGCACAGCGTGTTCCTTTACTACGCGATACCCGCGGGCCTCGACATGGCGATCGTCAATGCCGGCCAGCTCGACGTGTACGACACGATCGACCCCGCGCTCCGTCAGGCGTGCGAGGACGTCATCCTCAACCGCGATCCCGGCGCGACCGAACGGCTGGTCGATCTCGCCGAACGCTATCGCGGCACCGACGCGGCGGTCGAAAAGGCTGCCGAGGAATGGCGCGGCTGGGAAGTCCGCAAGCGGCTCGAACATGCCCTGGTCAAGGGCATCGACATGTATGTCGTCGAGGACACCGAGGAGATGCGCCTCGCTTTGCCCAAGCCGATCGAGGTGATCGAAGGCCCGCTGATGGACGGCATGAACGTCGTCGGAGACCTGTTCGGCAGCGGCAAGATGTTCCTGCCGCAGGTCGTCAAATCGGCGCGCGTGATGAAGAAGGCGGTGGCGCATCTGCTGCCCTTCATCGAAGCCGAAAAGACCCCCGGTCAGCGCGCCAAGGGCCGCATCATCATGGCCACCGTCAAGGGCGACGTCCACGATATCGGCAAGAATATTGTGGGGGTCGTGCTGCAATGTAATGGGTACGAAGTCATCGACCTTGGTGTGATGGTGCCGTGGTCGAAGATTTTGGAAGCCGCGAACGAGAATGATGCGGACATGATCGGCCTCAGCGGGTTGATCACCCCGTCGCTCGACGAAATGGTCACGGTGGCGGAGGAAATGCAGCGCGCGGGCATGACCATGCCGCTGCTGATCGGTGGCGCGACGACTTCGAAAGTCCACACCGCGCTGCGCATCGACCCGGCATACAAAGGCCCGGTCCTGCACGTCCTCGACGCCAGCCGCGCGGTCGGCGTGGCAACGGCGTTGGTCAGCGACACCGGGCGCGACGCCTATGTCGAAGGTTTTGCCAAGGACTACGCGCACGTCCGCGAAGTCCGCGAGGGCAAGGGGCAAAACCCGCTGCTCAGCCTCGAAGACGCGCGCGCCAATGGTGTCAAGGCGGACATGCGGCTGAAACCGCAACCACCGCTCCAGCCCGGCGTGCATCGGTTCGACGATTGGGATTTGGCCGACCTCGCCAGCATCATCGACTGGACGCCATTTTTCCGCGCGTGGGAATTGGCGGGCAATTACCCTGCGATCCTCGACGACGAAGTGGTTGGCGAGTCGGCGCGCAACTTGTTCGACGATGCGCAAGCGATGCTCAAGCGGATCATCGACGAAAAATGGCTCACCGCGCGCGGGGTCGCTGGTTTATGGCCGTGCCGCCGTCACGGCGACGATGTGATCCTCCATCTCGAAGGGGAGGATCACTTCAAATTCAGCTTCCTCCGCCAGCAGATCGCCAAGCGCGAAGGCCGACCCAATATGTGCCTCGCCGACTTTGTCGACCATGATGGCGACTGGATCGGCGGCTTCGCGGTCGGCATCCACGGCATCGAGCCATACCTCGCCGGATTCCGTGCACAGCATGACGATTATCAGGACATCCTGCTCAAGGCGCTGGCGGATCGCTTCGCTGAAGCCTTTGCCGAACGCCTTCACAGCCATGTCCGCACGACATTGTGGGGCTACGCGCCCGGCGAGCAACTTACCCCCGAGGCACTGATCAAGGAAGAGTATCGCGGCATCCGTCCCGCGCCTGGCTATCCGGCATGCCCTGATCACAGCCTCAAGCCGATCCTGTTCGAACTGCTACAGGCGGGCGATACCGGGCTGACGCTGACCGAAAGCTTCGCAATGCTGCCCACCGCGGCAGTCTCCGGCTTTTACTTCGGCCATCCGCAAGCCGAATATTTCGGTGTCGCGCGGATCGGCGAAGGCCAGGTCGAGGATTATGCGGCGCGGCGCGGCGTTGACCTCGACACCGCCCGCCGCTGGCTCAGGCCCAATATCGATTAAACTAGAGGGGGCGCCGCGATGTCCCCCCGCGACGCCCCCACAGGCCCCCACCTGTTGACTGGTTGCGCGAGCGCCGTCGCTGGTGCGACGCGCCCGCCTTGCTTGTCGGCGCTGCTAAACCCTTGCGGCCTCACAAAATTGGACAGAAACGACACGCGGGCCAACTTTCGGTGGTACATGTCCCGCTTCGGGACAGTCATCGGCGGCAGGTCGATCCCGCTCCGGCATCGAGATCGAGGCAGCGGCCGTCCATATCGCCCGCCGGAACCTCCAAACCGATCAGCGCGGCGAGGGTCGGCGCGATGTCGATCGTCTCGACGCTGTTGGGCTGTTCGAACCCGGTCATGCCCTTGCGCCAGAACAGGATTGGCACACGGCGGTCGTAATCGTACGGACTGCCATGCGTTGCGGCATAGCCCGGCGTCGGCACCGCGATCGGTGTAACCCGCGGTTTCAGCAACACCAGGAAATCGCCCGACCGCGCCGGGCTGAAGGATGCGCGCGCGCGTTCGGCGAGGGTCCAGAGTTCGACTGGCCTGGTTCCCGGCGGCGTTGCCATCAACTCGGCCTTGGTCAGCACCGTCGCCACTTGGGGCATCGCCATGAACAATGCCTTCGCCCGCGCAACGACGTCCGCGCGCTTGGCCGCCGGTACAGCGTTATCGACCCAGACGTCGCCCAGATCGGCATAGCGCAGCACCGGACCGGTCAGGCCCATTTCCTTGCCGATCTGCACACCGATCTTGCCGGCGGTGACACCGGGATCGATGCGCTGCGCATCGGACAGCGCGTGATCGCGGTTGCGCTCGGGGATGTCATGCCCGCCATGATCGGCGGTCAACACGACGACATAGTCGACCTTGGCGCGGTCCAGTTGCTTGAACAGCTCCGCCAGCAATCCGTCGAGCGCGGTCAGCTGGATGCACGTTTCCGCACCCTCGGTCCCATAGCGGTGATCGACATAGTCGGTGCCCGAGGCGCCGACGATCAACAGATCGGTCGACGAACCCTGACCCAGCTTCATGTCGTGGGCGAGGTCACCCGCCAGCGCGAACGTCGCACGGTCGAGATCGGGCGAGGCGCGGAACGAATCCACGTCGCCCGCCTTGCGCACGAAGCGCCCGTCACCGACCGACAGCGTGGGCGACAAGGGCACGGCGCGATCGCGATTGCTACATTGCGGCGACAGTTTCTGCGCTTTGCCCTCCGCGCCAAGCAGCTTGGTCAGCCCGGCATTGACGCGCGTCACCGGAACCGGAATCGGCATCTGCGCTCGCGGCGCCAGTGTCACGAACCTGTTCTTGGTGAACGGATCGAGGAACCACATCTGGTCGGTCGTGTGCCCGCCCATCATGATCGCTGCGCGATCCTTGCCCGACACCGACACGACGCGGCTTTCGGGGTTCAGCGCCTTCATCCGGTCGCCCAGCGTCGGCACCAGCAAATGTGCCGCGCTGGGCGTATAGGCGCGAAACGTCGATCCGGGGACGGTTTCATCTTCGGCGCAATAAACCTGACTTTCGGCGCGCGCCGCCTGATCGATCCAGTTGTTGGCGATGATCCCGGTGCGCGCCGGATGGTCGCCGGTCAGGATCGTCGAATGACCGGGACAAGTCTCGGTCGCGGCGTGGCTTTGATAGCCCGACGGAAACACCGCGCCGCTGGCCAGGCGCTTGAACCCGCCGGTCCATTGCCCGCGATATTCGGCGAACAGATCGGCCGAAAACTGATCGACCGACACGACGACGATCAGCTTCGGGGGGGTCGCCGGTTGCGCCGCGAGCGGGCTGGCGACGAGTGCGGCGAAAGTGGCGAGGAACCGGCGCATGACAACTCCTTGGGCATTCGTGAAACGGCGCTATAGCGTGCGCGATGCGCTTGTCTCGCCTGCTCATGTTGCTGTTTCTTTGCATCGCCGCGCCTGCCGCCGCGCGCAACATGGACGGGGTGCTGGTCGCCGAAACGATGCACCCGCGCGCCGGACAGGAGGTTGCGGTTGCACTGGTCCTGACCCCGCATCCCGGCTGGCATGGCTATTGGAGCAATCCGGGCGAGGCGGGTTTCCCGCCCCAGTTCAAATGGACCCTGCCCGCGGACACGCTGGTCGCCGGGCCCGATTTCCCGGTGCCGCATGTCCTCTCCGTCGCGGGCCTCGCCAATTATGTGTTCGAGGGGGAGCATGCACTGCTGTTTCGCCTCAAGGTCCCGCGCAGCCTCGCGTCGGGCCGGGCGATACCGCTCAAATTGAGCGCACATTACCTCGTGTGCAGCGCCGAAGTCTGCGTTCCCGAAGCCGCCGAATTCGCGCTGACCCTGACCGCCGGTGACGGCACCGATCGCGATCCGCGCTTCGATGCATGGCGCGCCAGGCTCCCCGCACCGCTGGCCGCCGAAGCGCATTTTTCGCACGAACAGCCGCTGATCCGCTTCGCCATCCCCTATCCCGCCAACGCCGCCCTCACCGATCCGCGCATCTATCCAATCGGACGCAAGGCGATCATCGATTCGAGCCCGCAGGCCGTGACGCGCGTCGGCGATACGCTGGTCGTCAGCCTGTCCGCCGCGCCGAACTTCAGCCAGGCGTCGATCGCCGGGGTGCTGGCGATCGGCGGGGGTCGCGGGCTGAGCTTTACCGCCGTCCCGGGCCCCGTGCCCGCCGTCCCGCCGCCCGCCCCGCGCGCCGACGCGCGCGCGACGATCATCGCGCTGCTCGGCGCGATCCTCGGCGGGCTGATCCTCAACATCATGCCATGCGTGTTCCCCATCCTCAGTCTGAAGGCGCTCAGCCTCGCCAAATCGGGCGCGGATGAGCGCGCGGCGCGGCGCGAGGCGCTGGCCTATGCAGCGGGGGCGATACTTGTCCTCACCGCGCTCGGCGGCTTGGTCATCGCGCTCAAGGTCGGCTGGGCGTTCCAGCTGCAGGACCCGCGCGTCGTCCTGATCCTATTCGCGCTGATGGTTGCGCTGACACTCAATCTGCTCGGCGTATTCGAGCTGCCCGTGCTCGGCGGCGGCACACATCCCGCAGGCGGATTTGCCACCGGCGCACTCGCCGCTTTCGTCGCGACCCCATGCACCGGCCCGTTCATGGGCGCAGCGTTGGGCGCGGCGCTAATCCTGCCGCCTGCGGCAGCCTTGGCCGTGTTCGCCGGGCTGGGATTCGGCTTGGCACTCCCGTTCCTCGCCATCGGCTTCATCCCAGCGCTGCGCCGCAAATTGCCGCGACCAGGCCAATGGATGGTCACCCTGCGCCGCGTGCTGGCGGTGCCGATGGCGCTGACCGCGCTGTGGCTCGGCTGGGTGTTTTCGCGGCAAACAGGCTCGACCGGCTTGGCCCTCATGCTGGGCGTGGTTGCCGTCGTGACGGTAGCACTGTTCTTCGGTGGCCGGCGTCAGCATGTCGGTCGCGCCGGCATCGCCATCGCCGCAGCCATTGCGGTCGTTGGCACCATCGCTGCCGCCGGATTGGTGCGGCCCAAGGCGCGAAACGCAATATCGGCCACCGCCGACAGCCCGGCGACCGGCGAAAAATTCTCCGAAGCCCGCCTCGCCCAACTCGTCGCCGCCAAAAAACCCGTCTTCGTCTATTTTACCGCCGATTGGTGCCTGACCTGCAAGGTCAACGAAAAGGCCGCAATCGACCGCGAAGAAACGCAAGCGGCGTTCAAAAAAGCCGGAGTCACCACGCTCGTCGGCGACTGGACCGACGGCGATGCGACGATCGGAGCCTTCCTCCGCGCGCACGGCCGCGCCGGCGTGCCGCTCTACCTCTATTATGCGCCGGGCGAAGCGAATGCTCGCGAGCTGCCGCAGATCCTCACGCCCGAAACGCTGATCCGCCAGACCGGCAGCTAGACCTCTGCGAAGCTGGCCAAAGCGGCGGACACCACTTGCTCGCCCCATTCCTGCACGAAATGCCCCGCTTCGCGGATAATCAGCGGCTCGGGGCAATTGCGGATATTTCGGCGCAGCGCCTGCATCGCGTCTTCGTTGATCACCGGATCACTGCCGCCGATCGCCATAAAGCTCTTCCCGGTCCATTCGTCGTGCCACCAGGCGCGCGCGGCACGGCTGATATGGGCGCCGCCCGCATCGCGGTGCGTCGGCACCAGTTCGGGAAATTGCCGCACTCCCGCCTTATACGACGCATCGGGATAAGGTGCCGCATAAGCTGCCGCTTCGGCCTCGCTCAACACCGGCGTGCCGCGCGCGAACAGCGATTGCAGGTCGAGATCGGGCTGCGAGCGGTTGAAGGCCTTCCAAGCCTCGAATCCCGGCCCCAGCGGACTTTCCCCGGTCGCCATGCCAGTGTTCATGACAATCAGCCGCGTAAAACGCTCGGCCATGAACGGCGGAATAGTCAGGCCCAGCAACCCGCCCCAATCCTGGCACACCAAAGTGACGTTGGTCAGGTCGAGCGCGACGATCAGGTCGACCAAACTCTGCCGGTGGAAATCGAAGCTGTACACCCGCTGCGCCATCGGCTTGTCCGATTTGCCGAACCCGAACAGATCGGGCGCGATCACCCGGCCATGCGGCGCCAGCAGCGGGATCATCTTGCGGTACAGATACGACCAGCTCGGCTGGCCGTGGAGACACAGGAACATCGCATCGCCCGACCCTTCATCAAGGTAATGCATGCGCAGCCCGTTGGCATGCTCGTGCCAGTGCGGCGCGAAAGCATAGCCGGGCAGATCGGCGAACCGCGCGTCCGGTGTCCGCAGCGCTTCGATTATCGTTTCCAAGCCCGCACTCCTCCGATCCAGGTCTCACTCACCCGTGTCGCGCGCAATTGCGACGGCGTCGATTGCAACGGATCGACATCGACCAGCACGAAATCGGCATCCATGCCCGGCGCCAGACGCCCCAGTTTCGCTTCGGCAAACATCGCCCGCGCGGCGCCGATCGTATAGCCGGCCAGCGCCTGTTCGCGCGTCACGCGTTCCTGCGCCTGCCAGCCGCCGAACGGTTCGCCCTTGTCATCCTCGCGCGTCACCGCCGCGGCCATCCCGGCCCAGGGGTCGGGCCGCTCGACCGGCGTGTCCGATCCGAAGACGAGGCTCGCGCCGTTGCGCAGCATCGATGCCCAAGCATAGGCCCCCGCCAATCGCGCCGGCCCGAGCCGCGCCTCGGCCATCGTCCGGTCGCTGGTCTGGTGAACCGGCTGCATCGACGCGACGATGCCATGCTTGCCAAAGCGCGGCAGGTCCGCCGGATCGACGATCTGCGCGTGTTCGATCCGCCAGCGCCGGTCGCCGTTAAAGGTGCCAGACACTTCCTCGATCGCCGACAGCACCTGCGCATTGGCGCGATCGCCGATGGCGTGAACGGCGACCTGCATCCCGTCCATCGAGGCGCGCACCATCAGATTGCGCAGTTTGGCGTCGTCCATGAAGCACGCGCCGCTTTCGGTCGGCTTGTCGGCATAAGGCTGTTTGAGGCACGCACCGCGCGACCCCAATGCCCCGTCGGCGTAAAGCTTTACGCCGGACATCCGCAGCCGGTCGCCATAGAGCCACGGCGTCGGCTGGCCCGAGGTGATCGCCTCCATCGGCTCGAGCCCCAGCGAATAACTGACGATGCGGACGCGCAGCCGCCCCTCATCACCCGCGCGGCGAAACGCCAGCCAGTCCTCGCCCGAAGTGCCCATGTCGGCGACCGCGGTGACGCCGTACGCCAGAAAAACGTCCTGCGCCTTGGCCAGCCCCAGATCGCGATCCTTGGATGTGAGCGATGGCACGACCCGCTCCACCAGGCCCTTGGCGCTGTCGACGAACACCCCGCCTTCGATCCGGCCGCCCGGCGGCGCCTTGGTCGCGGCGGTGATGCCCGCCGCCTTCAACGCGGCGGCGTTGGCCCAGCCGGCATGCCCGTCGGCGCGCGACAGCCAGATCGGGCGGCCATCGGCCAGATCGAGTTCGGCAGCGGTCGGAAACCGGCCCAGTGCCCAACGCTCCTGATTCCATCCGCCGCCCAGGATCCATTTCCGTTCGGGATGCGCGGCGGCGAAGGCGCGGATGCGGTCCTGCGCCTGCGCCAGACTGGTGGTCCCGGACAAGTCGAGCGACAAGGCCGCCAGCCCCGTTTCCATGACATGCGTGTGCGCGTCGATCAGCCCGGGCATCAGCACCTGGCCCTTGCCGTCATAGCGCCAATCGAGCTTGTCGGGCTTTTTGTTACCCGCCTCGATCAGCTTGCCGATATGGCCGTCGGCAGTGACGGTCAGCGCCGAAAAGCGCACCACACGGCCATTCTCGTCTAGCGTCACGCCATTGACATTGTCGACCAGCCCATCGGCAAAAGCGGGCGGGGCAGAGGCGAAGGCGACAAGCGCCAGTGGCAACCATTTCATCAACTTGAGGTTTGACAGAAGGCGTCGGGCGCGTCCACGCCCCTCACCGGTGCGGACCTCTCGATCTGCTTTGAGGAGACGGTGCGAGTGTCGGTTGCGGACAAGGATGCGATGAGCGGCAGCCTGTGGGTTGGCGAAAACAGCGAGACTGCCAAGGGCACCCATCGCGGCGCGGCCGAGGCCCTGCGCGAAAGCTCGGCGCGCTTCGACGTCCTGCTCGATCTCATGCCGCAAATGGTGTGGTCGACATTGCCCGGCGGCTTCCACGATTATTACAACCGCCGCTGGTACGAATTCACGGGGGTGCCGGAAGGCTCGACCGATGGTGAAGCATGGAACGGCATGTTCCACCCGGATGATCAGGAGCGCGCCTGGGACCGCTGGCGACACTGCCTGGCGACCGGCGAGCCCTATGAAATCGAATATCGCCTGCGCCACCGCAGCGGGGATTATCGCTGGGTGCTTGGACGCGCGTCGCCCGTGCGGGATGACGCAGGGCAAATAAGTCGCTGGATCGGCACTTGCACCGACATTCACGACGCGAAACTGGACGCCGAACAGAATGTCATATTGTCGCGCGAGCTGAGCCACCGCATCAAGAACATCTTTGCCGTGGTCAACGGCCTGATCGGCCAGTCGGCGCGCAGCTATCCTGAGGCCAAGCCGTTCGCCGTATTGCTGCAGCAACGCGTCGCGGCACTCGGCCAGGCACATGAATTCGTCCGTCCGCACAGTGAAGAATCGCGTCCCGATGTACCCGAAGCTTCGGTGCAGACGTTGCTCGCTCGGCTGTTTTCCGCCTATCCCGCTTTTGCCGAAGGGCGCTTCACGCTGTCGGGCGAGGATACCCCGATCGACGATCGCGGTGCCACGCCGATCGCCTTGGTTTTCCATGAACTGGCCACCAACGCCGCCAAATATGGTGCGCTGTCGGCGGCTGACGGGCGTGTCGCGGTAAACGTGGTGCGCAATGGTGAGGATCTGGTGATCGACTGGCTCGAAGATGGGGGGCCGCGCGTCGATGGCCCGCCCCAGGGACGCGGGTTCGGCTCACGATTGGTGGAAATGTCAATCGGAGGGCAACTGGGCGGCGCGATCGATGAGGATTGGCGTCCAGAGGGATTGCATGCGCGGGTCACCGTCGCGGCGAGTCGCCTGATCCGCTGATCATAAGCGTCCGTTAGCCGAAGGCGCGAAGTCCTGCGGGTGGCGTCACGCGCTCACCGTGACGAACGCGCAGCGCGTAGTCGACCGCTCGCTTTACATCGGCTTCACTGGTCGGCTTGGCGAGCACACCGACGGTGCCGGCAATGCCAGTCCCAAGCAGCCCGGGATTGGCGGTCACGAACAGCACCGTGATATTGCACTTTTCGCACAGCAGCCGTCCAATTTCGGGGCCGGTCAAGCCGTCACGCAAATTGAGGTCGACCAGCGCCAGATCAATACTGCGATCGGCCAGTTGCATCGCGGTCTCAAGATCGGGCGCGATGCCGACGGGGGCGTGACCCAGATCCTCGAGAATCGCTTCCATCTCGGTGGCCACGAGCATTTCGTCTTCGACGATCAGGATACGGGCAGGCTGAGTCATAATCCGGGTCAGTTTTGGTTTAGATATCGCAGTTTAACCTGCATTATTTAATTTGGTTCCCTAAGGTAGGGTCATGTCCGCCACACCGTGGCGGTTACGCCACACCCGATCACCGCTTGCAGCGCGCGGCAGGCCGGACTATATCCATGTCACTTCCTTACATCGTCGGGTGTTTGGGTTCGGGCCGCAGGGTCCGGACGCCGGGAAGCTGCATATTCAGGAGTTTCATGGACGACCTCGCCGAACTGACCGCATTGATCGAACCCGAAGCCAGGGCTTTGGGTCTCAATCTCGTGCGCGTGGCGATGTTCGGCGGCGAGGACGGCCCGGTGCTGCAGGTGATGGCGGAACGGCCCGACACGCGCCAGCTGACGCTCGCCGATTGCGGGTCGCTGTCGCGCCGCCTGTCCGAAGTGTTCGACGAAGTTGATCCCATCGAAGAAGCCTATCGTTTGGAGGTGAGTTCCCCGGGGATCGATCGCCCGCTGACCCGGCTTGGCGACTATGCCGATTGGGTAGGGCATCGCGCGAAGCTCAAGCTCATCGAAGCGCTCGGCAATCGCAAGCAGGTCGATGGCGATCTCGCGGGCGTCGAGGGCGACGACGTTCTGATTGCCGTAACCGACGAAACCCTGCGCGTTCCGTTCGCACAAATCGCTGCGGGCAAGCTCGTGCTGACCGACAAATTGATCGCCGCCACCGCGCCTTTGGATGCCGGTGACGCAGAAGAACTCGAAGAAGAGGACGACGACTAATGGCCACTGCCGCCCCCGCCACTGCCAATAAGGCGGAGCTGATCGCGATTGCCGATTCGGTTGCGAAGGAAAAGCTGATCGATCGCGAAATCGTGATCGAGGCGATGGAAGACGCGATCGCACGCTCGGCACGCACGCGTTACGGTTCGGAGATGGAAATCCGCGCCAAGCTCGACGGCGAAACGGGTGATTTGCGCTTGTGGCGCGTCGTCGAAGTCGTCGAGGAAGTCGACGACATCTACAAGCAGGTGACCGTCGAGCAGGCGCAAAAGCTTCAGGCCGGTGCCGTCGTCGGCGACTTCATCGTCGACCCGCTGCCCCCGATCGAATTCGGCCGCATCCAGGCGCAGGCGTCGAAGCAGATCATTTTTCAAAAGGTCCGTGACGCCGAGCGCGAGCGCCAGTTCGAAGAATTCAAGGATCGCGGCGGCGAGCTGATCACCGGCGTCGTCAAGCGTGTCGAATTCGGTCACGTCGTTGTCGACCTCGGCCGCGCCGAAGGCGTCATCCGCCGTGATGCCCAGATTCCCCGCGAAGTCGTCCGCGTCGGCGACCGCATCCGTTCGCTGATCCTCAAGGTCGTGCGCGAAGTGCGCGGGCCGCAGATTTTCCTCAGCCGCGCGCATCCCGACTTCATGAAAAAGCTGTTCGCGCAGGAAGTCCCCGAAATCTACGACGGCGTGATCACGATCATGGCCGCTGCCCGCGACCCCGGCAGCCGTGCGAAGATCGGCGTGATCAGCCGCGACTCGTCGATCGATCCGGTCGGTGCGTGCGTCGGCATGAAGGGCAGCCGGGTTCAGGCGGTCGTGCAGGAAATGCAGGGCGAAAAGATCGACATCATTCCGTGGAGTGAGGACATCGCCACGTTCGTCGTCAACGCGCTACAGCCGGCCAACGTCGCGCGCGTGGTCATCGACGAGGAAGAAGAGCGGATCGAAGTCGTCGTTCCCGACGATCAATTGTCGCTCGCCATCGGCCGTCGCGGGCAGAACGTCCGCCTTGCCAGTCAGCTGACCGGCAAGGCGATCGACATCCTGACGGAGGCCGACGCCAGCGAGAAGCGCCAGCGTGAATTCGTCGAGCGGTCGTCGCTGTTCGAACAGGAACTCGACGTCGACGAAACGCTGTCGCAGTTGCTGGTCGCCGAAGGCTTCACCAACCTCGAGGAAGTCGCGTATGTCGACGTCAGCGAGATCGCCGGAATTGAAGGGTTCGACGAGGACTTGGCCGCCGAATTGCAGAGCCGGGCGGGCGAAGCACTGGCGCGCCGCGACGAGGCCAATCGGGAGACGCGTCGTGGCCTCGGCGTCGAGGACGCCCTCGCCGAAATGCCGCATCTGAACGAAGCGATGCTGGTCGTGCTGGGCAAGGCGGGCGTAAAGACGCTCGACGACCTTGGCGACCTCGCCACCGACGAACTGGTCGAAAAGCGCCGCGTCGAACCGCGCCGCAAGATCGTTCCGGCGAACGAGCCCAAGGGCGGCATCCTGCAGGCGTTTAACCTGTCGATGGAACAGGGCAACGAGATCATCATGGCGGCGCGTCAGGCGGCGGGCTGGTTCGGTGACGACGATGCCAACAAGGAGGACGCGGTTGCGGACTCCACCCAATGACACGGTAAGCGAACGGACCTGTGTCCTGACCCGCGCCAAGGGAGACCGGGCGCGGCTGGTGCGGCTTGCCTTGTCTCCTTCGGGCGACGTGCTGCCCGATGTGCGTGCGCGTGCCCCGGGGCGGGGCGCGTGGATCGCCGTTGACCGGCCAGCACTGGATGCCGCCGTTGCCAAAGGGAAATTGAAGGGCGCGCTGCAACGCGCGTTCAAGGACGGCGAGGTCGCGGTGCCCGAGGATTTGGGCGCGCGGATCGAGACCGCCTTGGCCGACGATGCGCTCAACCGGCTGGGTCTCGAAGCACGCGCGTCGACGCTGGTCACAGGCAGCGAGCGCGTCGCCGAAACCGCGCGCAGCGGCAAGGTGTCGCTGTTGCTTCACGCCGCCGACGCGGCCGAGGACGGCAACCGCCGCCTCGACCAGGCATGGCGCGTCGGTAACGACGACGAGGGATCGGGCGCGCGGGGGTTGGTTTTGTCCGCCCCACGAGCCATGTTAAGTGCTGCGCTGGGCCGCGACAACGTGGTCCATATCGGCGTGACGGACCGCCGCGCGGCGGATCGCGTCGCCCTGGCGATCGATCGCTGGCACGCATTTATCGGGTTGCCGACCACCGGTTGGCTTGCAGAAAATTCCGCCAAGGGTCAGGGGCCCGCGGCGCATGACGTTTAATCGAAGGGTTTTGGGTAAGTAATGAGCGACGATAACAAGCCAAAGCTGGGCATGCGCGCACCGCTGGGCATCAAACGCACTGTCGAGACCGGCAAGGTCAAGCAGAGCTTCAGCCATGGCCGCTCGAACACCGTGGTGGTCGAGGTCAAGAAGCGTCGCATCATCGGTCGGCCGGGCGAGGAAGCCGCGGCTGTGCCCGAAGTCGAGGTCGCCGCACCGGTGGTCGAGGCCGCGCCGGCCCCGGCACCCGAACCCGTCGCGCCGCCCCCGCCCGCTGCCCCGCGCGCCATGTCGCCGCTGGAGCGTCGCGAACAGCAGGAACGTCTGCTGCGCGAGGCCGAGGAAGCGCGGATGAACTCGCTCGAGGAAAATCGCCGCCGCGAGGATCGCTCGAAGATCGAGCAGTCCGATGACGAGCGCCGCCGTGCCGAAGACAATCGCAAGGCAGAAGAGGCCGCCGCTGCTGCCCGCGCCGCCGAACCCACACCCGAGCCAGCGGCACCCGCTGCGGTCGAAGCCGCACCGGCTGCGCGCCCGGTGGCCGAAGCCGACCGCCCGCGCACTTTTGGCGCCAACGCCGCACCGGTGCGGCGTCCAGAACCCGCGCGTCGTCCGTCGGCGGGTCGCGCCGGTGGCGACGACCGCCGTCAGGCGGGCAAGCTCACCGTTACCCGCGCGCTCGACAGCGACGAGGGCGCCCGCGCCCGTTCGCTGGCGGCGCTGAAGCGTGCCCGTGAAAAGGAACGTCGTGCGCATGGCAGCCATTCGGGTCCGCGCGAAAAACAGGTCCGCGACGTCGTCGTCCCCGACCAGATCACCGTCGGCGAACTCGCCAACCGTATGGCCGAACGCGGTTCCGACCTGATCAAGGCGCTGTTCAACCTGGGTACGCCCAGCGCGATGGACGATTTGATCGATCAGGACACCGCCGAACTGCTGGTCACCGAATTCGGCCATAACGTCACGCGCGTCAGCGAGAGCGATGCGGATATCGATGTGGATCAGGACGTCGATGCGTCGGAAACGCTGCAACCGCGCGCGCCGGTCGTCACTATCATGGGCCATGTCGATCATGGCAAAACGTCGCTCCTCGATGCGCTGCGCGGGACCAACGTGGTGCGCGGCGAAGCGGGCGGGATCACCCAGCATATCGGCGCCTATCAGGTGCAGGTGAAGTCGGGCGACAAGGTGACGTTCCTCGACACGCCGGGCCATGAGGCGTTCGGCGACATGCGTGCTCGCGGTGCCAACGTTACCGATATCGTCGTGCTGGTGGTTGCCGCCGATGACGCGATCAAGCCGCAGACGGTGGAGGCGATCAACCATACCAAGGCGGCTAACGTGCCGATGATCGTCGCGATCAACAAGATCGATAAGCCCGAAGCGAATGCGCAAAAGGTGCGCGAACAGCTGCTCCAATACGAAGTCGTCGTCGAGGAAATGTCCGGCGACGTGCAGGACGTCGAAGTGTCCGCGACCAAGAAGACCGGACTCGACGAATTGATCGAAAAGATCCTGCTCCAGGCCGAATTGATGGAGCTGACCGCCAACCCCGATCGCCTCGCCGAAGGCACGGTGATCGAGGCCCAACTCGACAGGGGCCGTGGTGCGGTCGCGACCGTATTGGTCCGTCGCGGCACGCTGAAGGTCGGCGATATCATCGTCGTCGGCGAACAGTCGGGCAAGGTCCGGGCGCTGATCGATGATCAGGGCAAGCAGGTGAAAACGGCGGGTCCGTCGATGCCGGTCGAAATCCTCGGCCTGTCGGGTGTGCCGCTGGCGGGCGATCCGCTGTCGGTGGTCGAAAACGAAGCTCGGGCGCGCGAAGTCGCTGCCTATCGCGCCAGCGTTGCGACCGGCAAACGCACCGGCGCTGCGCCGGTCGATATGGAAAACCTGTTCGCCAACCTGGCCGCGACGAAGGTCGAGCAAGTGCCGGTGGTCGTGAAGGCCGACACGCAAGGCTCGGTCGGGGCGATCGTCGGCGCGCTGAACCGCCTGTCGACCGACGAGATCAAGGTTCGCGTGCTGAGCCAGGGTGTCGGCGGCATAACGGAAAGCGATGTGCTCCTCGCCGCTGCCTCAAAGGCGCCGGTGATCGGTTTCAACGTCCGTCCGAACCCCAAGGCGCAGGCTTTGGCCAAACGCGACCGCGTCGAGTTCCTCTATTACGACGTGATCTATCACCTGACCGACGCAATCCGCGAGCGGATGGCGGGTCAGCTGGGTCCGGAATATATCGAAACCGTCGTCGGGCGCGCCGAGATCAAGCAGGTCTTCCCCGCCGGCAAGACCGGCAAGGCGGCGGGTCTGCTCGTCACCGAAGGCATCATCCGCAAGAACCTGCGCGCGCGCATCACGCGAGACGACGTCATCATCTATAACGGCTCGGTCAATTCGCTGCGCCGCTTCAAGGACGATGTCGCCGAGGTCCGGGCGGGCCTCGAATGCGGTGTCACCTTCGACGCGACCAACGATATCAAGGCGGGCGATTACCTCGAAACCTATGAGGTCGAGGAACGCGCGCGGACGCTGTGAGCGAACGTCCCGACAAATCGGTCCGCACCCTTCGCGTCGGCGAAGCGGTGCGGCACGCGCTCAGCGACCTCCTCACGCGCGGCGATGTGCATGACGACGTGCTGACCAGTCATTCGGTGACGGTCACCGAAGTGCGCATGTCACCCGATTTGCGGCATGCGACCGCGTTCATCAAGCCGTTGCTGGGCAAGGACGAGGAGGCGGTGCTGAAAGCGCTGCGGACCAACACCGCATTCCTGCAACGCGAAGTCGCGCGCGCGGTGAACGGCAAATATGCGGCAAAGCTCAAATTCCTCGCCGATGACAGTTTCGACGAGGGCAGCCATATCGACAAGCTGCTGCGCGATCCGCACGTCGCGCGCGACCTTGCGGCAGATGACGACGTGGCCTGATGGCCAAGCTCTATTTCTACTATGCTTCGATGAATGCGGGGAAGTCGACGACGCTGCTTCAGGCCGATTTCAATTACCGTGAACGCGGCATGCGGACGATGTTGTGGACCGGGTCGCTGGACCGGCGGGCGATGGTCTGTTCGCGCATCGGGTTGGAGCTGGACGCCAATCTGTTCGACGCAAGCACCGATCTGGCGGCGGCGATCGTCGCCGAGCACGATGTCGCACCGCTTGCTTGCGTGCTGGTCGATGAGGCGCAATGGCTCAGCCGCGACCAGGTGCTCCAGCTGGCCACGGTCGCCGACCGGCAGGGGATTCCGGTGCTGTGCTATGGCCTGCGCACCGATTTTCAGGGGCAATTGTTTCCCGGATCGGCGGCATTGCTGGCGCTGGCCGATGCTTTGGTCGAACTCAAATCGGTGTGCGAATGCGGGCGCAAGGCGACAATGAACCTGCGCGTCGATGGATCGGGTCGCGCGGTCCGGGAGGGTGCCCAGCTCGAACCCGGCGGCAATGAACGCTACGTCGCGTTATGTCGGCGCCATTTTTTCGAAGCGATGGGCGACCAGGCGTGACTTCACGCGTTGTCCCGGCATGATTGCGCTGCTGTTCGCTCTTGCCGCCGCTTCGCCCGAAGTCTCGCTCGACGGCGTGGCGCGCGACGGCGTGATGCGGCACATCCCCGATGGACAGGCCGGCCTGTATGTCGAGAGTTTCAAGGGCGACTGGTATTATGCTCGCTTCGCCGGACCCTGTACTCGATTGGGCGACAGCTATGGCTTGGCGTTCGATGCATCGCCGAACGACCGTCTCGACAAATTCAGCGCGGTGGTGGCGGACGGCGAACGCTGTCCGTTCGTCAGCTTTACGCGCTCAGCAGAACCACCCGGGCGTCACCGGCGCTAACACCAAAAGCGCTCGCGGTACCATTTCGTCACGATATTCTTGATCCCGCTCGTCACCGGCAGACTGGCGTGGAGGGTCGCACTGTTGAGCTTGCCCTCGGGGCTGGCGTTGTTCCAAGCGAGCAGCATGCCGGCGCGCGGCGTGACCATCAGGCCGGCGGCGGGAAAGCTGGTTTCCCCGCCACTCTCAGGTTGATCGAGATAGATCATCGCGGTCCAGCAACGCTGCCCGCCGCGTTTGCGCTCATCCTGCCAATAGGGTTGCTCGACGTGGAACCAGTCATGGTGCGCCTTGAACTCTTGGCCGATGGCGTAACGCTGACCCTGCAGGGATTCGCCCTGCCTGTTCTTCATCCCCAGCAAATGGTCGATCTTTGCATCAATCGCATGAACGAAGGGATGTGTCCGCGCGAGGTTGCAGCTTTCCGAGGTGCGGAAATGCTTGTCGTCATTGGTCGCATAAACGGTCGACGGCACCCGGTCCGCGTCGATCATCGCGACCAATCCGCCGCATTCGAGCGGATCGAGGAAATTCTGGAAACAGAACAACTCGGTGCCCGCACCTTCGACGACCTGGACCTGCGGGTTGGCACGGAGGCGGCGGGAAACGGTCTTTCCCAATTCGATCAGTTTATCGGCAGGCATCCCCGCCTCATAGCGAACCGGCCCGGAGCGGTGAAGCTCCGGGCCGTCCCGGCGTGACGTCAGTAAAAGAAGTCGTACTGCGCATCGACGACATAGCCGCTGCGTTCGTCGATCAGCAGCGCGTCGTTATAGTAACGTACCCAACGATACGGCGGATAAGCCGGGGGCAAGCGATACTGATATGGATCGTCGATCCAGTAGTTCCGCGAGAACAACAGCGAATTCAGCGTGATTCCGATGTCGAAGCGCCGATATCCGTAATTCCAGCCGTAAGGCGCATAATAGCGCGGGAGACTATAGAGATACCGGTTCGCGCTCCGGTAACGCTGCCAGTCGTAGCGGTTGTCGTTCCGCCAGCCGCGGTTCCAGTTGTTGCCGCCATTATAACCGTTGCCGTACCCGGGGCGTCCGTACCCATTGCCGTAGCGCGGGTCGATGCGACCGTTGTTGTTGCGGTCGAAACGCCGGTCGATCTGGCCATCGCGGTTGCGGTCGTAGCGCGCATCGACGCGGCCATTGCCGTTCGCATCGGCATCGCGGCGGTTACGCACACCGTCGCCATCACGATCCCGGTCATAGCGATTGCGCACGCCATCACCATCACGGTCGCGGAAGCGATTTTGAGCCTGAGCCTGAGCCTGAGCTCGCGCCTGGACTGCAGCATTGCCTTGCCCGCCAAAATTGCGTCGGCCCTGGAATTCGGCACGGGGTGCCTGAACCTGGGCCGGTGCCTGAGCCTGCGCTTGCGGCGCGGGCTGTGCACGTTGCTGGCGTTCGCCACGATCGCGATGCTCACCGCGTTCGGCTTGCGGTTGCATCCCACGATCACGGTTTTCACCGCGCTGCGCCATTGCCGGGATCGCGGACGCCGCCGCGAGCAAGCCGGCCATTACGATCATCTTTCTCATCGTCATGTCCTCAAAGCGGTTCCGCGCGATTGCGGTTCCCTGATGACCATCCGATTCGCACAAATGATCTAGCGCAGGGCTGAACTCACTGTGCAGCAACGAGAAAGCTATTCGCGCCAGCTCTTGTCCGTGCGGTCGACCAGCCGGACCATCGCCGCGAACCCCGCCGCGCCCGCACCACCGGGAATTTGCGTGTGGTGCAGATCCCGCTGATGAATCGCGACGATATCGTCGGGCACGACAATAGGCTGGCCCATCGACATCGTCTGGATCTGAATCTCGCACGCGCGTTGCAGCGCCCAATGTTTGATGAACACTTCGGGGAGCGTCTTGCCCATTACCAGAATGCCGTGATTCTTGAGCAGCATCATCCGCTTGTTGCCAAGGCTTTCGAGGAAGCGCGGCCCCTCCTCGTCACGCACCGTCACGCCTTCGAAGTCGTGATAGCCGAGCTGGCCGACAAAGTTGCAGGCATAGAAATTGACCGGCTGCAGCCCGCCTTCGACGCTGGACACCGCCATGCCGGCCGTCGTGTGCGTATGCGCGATCGCGTGCGCGTCGGGGATGTGTTTGTGGAACAAGGCATGCTGGACGAAGCCGGCCCGATTGACGTGCCATTCGGTCGGCGCGAGCACATTGCCCTCGATATCGATCTTGACCAGGCTCGACGCGGTGATTTCCGAAAAATGCATCCCGTACGGGTTGATCAGGAACGCGCCCTCCTCGCCCGGCACTTTAACGGTGATGTGGTTATAGATCATCTCCGACCAACCCATGTGCGCGAACACACGGTAGCAAGCGGCGAGCTCCTGCCGCGCCGCGCGTTCGGCTTCGGACATGTCCTGTTGCGGCTTGAGTGCGGTCGCCATCATTGCTCTCCTCTTTGAGGGAGCATGCCACAATGGGTAGCGGGAGGAAACTAGTCCTCGGTTTCCTCGGCGGGCGGACCCGGAATGGCGCGATTGCCATCGAGCCACTGGATCAGGTCGCGGTCGCGGCACCCTTGTGAGCAAAAGGGGTGGTGTTCCCCTGTCGCAGGGCGATCGCAGACCGGGCAGGTGTTGGCGGCAGGCATGGGTCAGAGATTGTGCATCGCGCGGGCGCATGCAAGACTTGCACGTTCAACGGAGCACTTAATCATGGCCAAGGGTCAGATGAAATCGAGCAAGGAAACGCGCAAGCCGAAGAAGGAAAAGGTCAAGACCAACGCATCGCAACCGAGCCAGAAGGGCAAGGTCGTCGGGATGACGACGATCAAGGAATAGGCGTCACCGCAGCTGGCTGTCCTTCGAGCCGCGCCGGTTGAACAAGGCCGGTTGCGGCCGGGCGTCACGTAGGGACTGGCAGGCGATACAGGTGCGGACGCCCGGAACGGCCGCGCGTCGTTTGGCGGGGATTGCATCGCCGCAATCATCGCAATCCTCGGCGCCTGCACCATGGGACAAGCGCGCCCGCGCCGCGATCACCGCATCGGCGATGGTGTCGTCGATTTGATCCTGTACCGCGCCGTCGCGCGTCCATCCACCAGCCATAAGAGGAGAACGCGTTGACTTCGTTACGTTTCCCGTCGCCGCTTGATTCTGCGCCCGTCCGTGCGATGATCGCGGGAAAGTTTGGGGGAGGCAGATATGCGTAAGACGATACTGGCGATCGCACTGGCGAGTGTCATGGGCGGCACGGCCATGGCCGTCACGCTTCCGGCCGGCGACAGCAAGAACAACCCGCTCACGGGCGTCACGGCGGCAAGCGATGCGACCTTGGCCGGCACGGTAGTGCAGGACAGCAGCACACCGTTTGGCGGCAAGGGCATCAACGGCACAATCCAGGTCCGCGTGGTCAAGAGCAAAAAGACCGCCGGGTTCCATTATTACTGGCGGATCAGCAATGCCCCGGCATCGAAGGGGGCGATCAACACGCTCAACGTACACAGCTGGCCGGGCATGACCGCTTATGAGGTTGAATATCGCATCGACGGCATGGGCAATGCGCGGCCGTTGACGGTGTCGCGGTACCACAATGCACTGGACAGCAACCCCAAGGAAAAGCTGATCAATTTTTACTTTGATCCCAAGCTGGCGATCCCGCCGGGACAGAGTTCGAAATGGTTCTTTATCAAAACTAGCGCGAAGACCAGCAGTCAGGTCAATCTGTCAATCTATGGCACGCCCGGCTTCATCGCCAACGTAACGGGCCTGGGTCCGAAATAGCGCTCCGATGTCGGCGCGTTAACGGCCCGCAGCAACCTCGGCGATCGGCGTGGACGCCGGAGCCGCCAATGCCGGCGCGGCGACGGTGACGACAAGCAACATGAGCGTCGCGGTGAGCAGGGCTGGGATACGGTTCATGACAGGACAACGTGCCACTGCGTCAGCGGTTGCATAAGGTCAGTCGTCCTCGGCCTCCACCCCCTCCGCCGTCATGCGGGCGACGAAATCCTTCATCGCCTGCAATTGTTCCGGCGGGTGGCTGGACCACTCCGTCACTTCCCCGACCACGCGCAAGGAGCCGCGGGTGCGATAGGATTTGGTCGGATTGCCGGGAAAGCGTTTGTCGGTGACGTTGGGATCGTTTTCCACCGCGCCGCTGGGCTCGACCAGGTAGATGCGTTCGCGCGCGGCGCCCTGGGCCAGTTCGGCACCCCAGATCGCAGCCTCCAGTGTGGCGGCAAAGTAGATCCAGCCGGCGGGCTTGCCCGTGCCGAAATTGGTCATCCAGCCGGGCTGAAGCTGGTCCCCCACGGCCAAGTTCGCGCGGGTGCCGTGATAGTAAGGTGGCGGAGCGATAGGGTGGTCGGTCATCTCCAAACCCTAACCCACAGCATGATCAGGCGGCAACGCCCCGCGCACGCCACAGGGTACGCCAGGCCGCGAACGCAACCAGCACCAGCATAATGCCCTGCGCCACCAGCACCGCAGGCTCCGCACCCGTCGGGGCCAAGGCGTGGAGCGCGGGGACTTTCTGAAACGACTGGACCACCAGCACGACCATGTTGAGCCACTGCGCGATCAATGCGGTGGCGAGGTAGACGATACGCCACCGGCCGGCGAGCCGAACCGCGAACAGCGCGTAAAGCGACAGCGCGAGGAGTATCAGCGAGATCACCCCGAAAATCACCGCTGGCGTCACGCCGACCAGCGGGAACAGAAAGCCGGTGGCGCTAGTCAGGATAGTGAAGGCGAGGAACAGCATATTGGCCGCCCACAACCACCGCCCGCCGAACGCCAGCGCACCGAAAAAAATCAATCCGGCGGCAATCGCCACCAGGCTGATCACAGTATGCAAATCGGTAAAGGCGGCGAGCGACAGGCCGAACATCATCACGACTTCCCCCGAAGTTATGGCGCGAGCGTAACACGATTCGGGGCGATCCGCGAGCGATGCAAGTCGCGAAACTTTAGTCTAACTTTAGCCCTGAAACGCGCTTGCGCCGCTGGCGCGTCTTCACCGGCGGGGCGTGTTTCAGGCGCTCCAGCGCCGCCTCCTTTTCGGGCGGCAGGGCAAAGTCCCCGGGGTCGGTCCAGTCACGCCAATGGCCGGAGATTTCGCCGTCCATGATGTCGGCGCATTGAATGTCGCTGACGATATCGTGCGACAGGTCCTCGGGCGGCGCGGGGAGTTGCGGCTCCATCGCACGGAGCGCCTCGGCAACGCTGGGCGCCTGGGCCGGCGTGACTCCGGCCTCGTCGGACCCCGCCTGCAGCGAAGCTGGCCGGCAATCGCCAGCGCTTGTTGCGCGCGTCTCTCGCTTCGCTGCGTTTCGCTCACGCTCGGTGTCTCGGGCGTAAATTTCGGGACGATGCGCGCGGAGGAGGAATTGAAGCAGGCGGTCGTTATAGACGATGCGCGTGCCGATGATGCTGCCGTCGCGGGCATAGATTGTCTGTTCGACCCCGCGCAGCACGCGTTCATAGGCGGTCGCTTCGAGCAGGTCGGCCGCATTGTCGAGCGCGGCTCGCCACGCGGCGGCAAAGCCTTCGGCGCCCGGCGCACGCTTCAGCGCATAGGCCGCCTGCTCGGTCATGTTCACCGCCATCGCGGCCAGTTTGACGACGCCCGTATCGGCCAGAACCTCGACAAAGCGCCGCTGCCGCTCCGGCGTCCAGCCGTCCGCGCGACGGCGGCGGCGAACAGGCACCCAGCGATAGTCGGCGGGGTCGTATTCGGTGTCGAACGCGACCTCCCTCGGCGCAGTGATCGAACTCGCCGGAGTTGTGGACGGGAGCCGGCGCGAAGGACGCGGCGGCGGGGGCGATGGGGTGAGGTTGTGTGCTCATCCACGAGGGTAGCGCAGGAGATTCCCTATTTTGGAAGAGTTTTGTATGCGCTACACATACTTCGAGGCCTAGCCCGCGGAGAGCTGACCACGGTCTGACACATCCGTCGTCGAGATGTCTAAGATTCGTGCTCATACTCTTGGGCAAACAGCAGATATGACCTCTTAACTGACATCAAAAAACTCAGCAAGAAATGCGAGTACAGCGCAATTAAGATCGCCGTATAAATACCTCTATTAGTGGGAAGTGCGTAGTAAATAAGTGACATCACGACGCCAACGGAGGCTATCATTATGAGATAACTTACATTTGCATTGAGCTGTCGTAACGTTACTCGCTTAGCATTCTCAACATCTGCAAGGGCCTTCTTATAGAGCGTGTTATCCGGCGAGCGCCAATTACGGACGTGAATATTGAACAGACCAATTTGAACGTTCAGCAACAAGCCTGCAAATATTCCGAAGACGGACGTTGAAGTGTAATATATCTGGGCGTTAAATAGCCATCCCTGCCACGATGACACACAACCTAAGGCAACAGGTAGCGCATAAAAGGTAACTGCATCCCAAACGTATATTCCCTGGCCATTCTCGGTAGTTAACGTCTGCCAGTGAGCAACGAGGATGTCTCTCAGATCAATTTTGGATGTCATCAGCTTCCAATTTTTTCATGGAAATCGGCCAAGATCGCGTCAATCTCCTTGACCGCATCAGCATACACTAGATGACCGTCTACAATTTTGAGTCCATCGCTGAGGTCGATCGTTCCAGTGTCAGCACTCGGTCCGATGATGCCTACCTTACGGGCACGGCCACCAACGCGAATATCAGCAAATGCCTCTCTGAACTCCAATCCTTCGTGCATGATGACGCCATCTTTGGTCGTGACATCGTCCATTACATCCGCCAGAGCACAAAGAGTGCTACGTCTCCTAGCCTTAATAACGACCTCAATATCGACTGGCGAAGTGGGCTTGAATGGCGATAGACGATCCGCAATGTCCGAATTCGCTCTTGGCGATACAAAAACAAGCCGCTTAACCGGAGCACTACCGAAAAGACTTCCTTTAGAATCGTTTGGCATAACTTTTCTGAATCTAATCGAATGCTTAGGCCACTTCTTCTCTGCGAACAACCTGAATCCACCTTGAACTAAATCGACGCAAGAGCGAACACCGAAAGATTGTAGGGCAACGAGCAAATAGTCTGAGTTTTTTGGTTTCCAAAATTTGTAGATCAGGGGGATCTGCTCAACATCAGACGCCAACCGATCATATCTTTTTGCGTTAGACACGCCGTCTAGTAGCTTGCTGGTGAAGCCGTACGAACCATAATGGAGAAGACCGGCAACCGTACCACTCGTATCTTCCTGAGGTTTTTCGACATACCATGATCTTTCACGATCTTTATCGTTAGTCCGCTTCTGGTGGTGCTTAAGGAACTCCTTCACCAACGCCATTGGATCCGACGGGAGGCTTTTAAACAAGACTTCCTTTGAGGACCCTTTCTCGGAAACGAAACCTTGTAAATCCGGACTCCAATAGCGTGTGGCATGCCACCTCCAATCTATCTACCTCTTTAGCTTTTTCTCTCGCGCAGTAAATTGGTCCGCACGGTTTTGGACGAAATTTGATCGTTCTTGAAGATTTTAACAGCCGCTTTCACTTTCGCGCTGGCGCCAGAGTGGTCCCGTGTTCATAAAACCGCAAAATCAGGCAGCCGAGGAATATGGTCACCAATACTAATAAAGGCATATCACCAGCTTGTGGCCGTGCCGCATTCGGATCGTGATTGACAGGCGGCCATAATGATCGCGTGGACCAAGCTGGTGACTGCGTAGAACCAGATCGGCGGAGCGTTTGCGTCAAACTGCGCGCCGCCCTTCCACAAACTGCAATCGCGAATGATCAAAACGCACTTGTCAGTTGCAAAGCCGTACTTATGCTGCACTGCAATAAGAGGGTTCCGGAAGCAATTCGTCCTGCAACAGGGAGTTATTGCCATGATCCGTAAAACCATAATGTTCGCCGGCCTTGCCGCCGCCTTGTCCCTGCCGGTTGCCGCGCAGGCTGGCACCACCCCGATCACATTCGTTCGCGATGGCACGACTTATGTCTATGCGGTCGCGCAGCATAAGGGGTTTCAGGTGTTGACGGGGACCGCTGGTTCGATCCCGTTCGAGCTGGTCGTCCGTGGCAACGAGGTCGTTGGGTCGTTCGACGGCGCGCCCATCGCATTTCCGATGAGCGACGTCCGGCGCACGTCGGCTGTGGTCGAAATCGCCCAACGCTGAACCGGGTTTAGCGGCGCGGGATTTAACGGCGCGGGTGGGGCGGCACGATCAATCGTGTTCGCGGTCGCCCGCGCCGATGTACAGTTCCCGGCCGGTTTCGTTGTAGAGTTTGCTCATGTCGGCCATGCCGGCTTCGGCTTCGCTCTCCGACGTAACGCCCTCACCCCGCTCGCCCGCAGGCGAGTCGCCCTCTCCCGAGGGGAGAGGGTTCGTTGTGGCCAGGAACTCGGACGTGTTCTGTTTCGCCGCAAAATCGCGCACTTCCTGCGTGATCTTCATGCTGCAGAATTTGGGGCCGCACATGCTGCAGAAATGGGCGGTCTTGGCGCCTTCGGCTGGCAAAGTCTGGTCGTGGTATTTTTCGGCGGTGTCGGGATCGAGCGACAGGTTGAACTGGTCGCGCCAGCGGAATTCGAAGCGCGCGCGCGATAGGGCGTCGTCGCGGAGCTTGGCCGCCGGATGCCCCTTGGCCAGATCGGCGGCGTGGGCGGCGAGCTTGTAGGTCACCACGCCGACCTTCACGTCGTCGCGATCGGGCAGGCCCAGATGCTCCTTGGGCGTGACGTAGCAAAGCATCGCGGTGCCGTACCAACCGATCATCGCCGCGCCGATGCCGCTGGTGATGTGGTCGTAGCCCGGTGCGATGTCGGTAGTCAGCGGCCCGAGGGTGTAGAACGGCGCTTCGCCGCACGCCTCCAGCTGCTTGTCCATATTCTCCTTGATCTTGTGCATCGGCACATGGCCGGGGCCTTCGATCATCACCTGGACGTCCTGCGCCCAGGCGCGCTTGGTCAGTTCGCCCAGCGTGTAGAGCTCGGCGAATTGCGCTTCGTCATTGGCGTCGGCGATCGAACCGGGGCGCAGGCCGTCGCCCAGCGAATAGGCGATGTCATACGCCTTCATGATCTCGGTAATCTCGTCGAAGCGTTCGTAGAGGAAGCTCTCCTTGTGGTGCGACAGGCACCATTTGGCCATGATCGAGCCACCGCGGCTGACGATACCCGTCACGCGCTTGGCGGTGAGGGGGACGTAGGGCAGGCGCACGCCGGCGTGGATGGTGAAGTAATCGACGCCCTGCTCAGCCTGTTCGATCAACGTGTCGCGGAAGATTTCCCAGGTCAGGTCTTCGGCTACGCCGCCGACTTTCTCCAGCGCCTGATAGATCGGCACGGTGCCGATGGGGACGGGCGAGTTGCGGACGATCCATTCGCGCGTGTCGTGAATGTTGCGGCCGGTGGAGAGGTCCATCACCGTGTCCGCGCCCCAGCGGATCGACCAGACCATCTTGTCGACTTCGGAGGCGACGTCGGATGCGACCGCGCTGTTGCCGATATTGGCGTTGATCTTGACCAGGAAATTGCGGCCGATCGCCATCGGTTCGGATTCGGGGTGGTTGATGTTGTTGGGGATGATCGCGCGGCCGCGCGCGACTTCGCTGCGGACGAATTCGGGGGTGACGTGGTCGGGGATGCTGGCGCCGAAATCCTGCCCGTCGCGGATATGGCCGATCAGCGCCTCGCGGCCCATATTTTCGCGGACCGCGACATATTCCATTTCGGGGGTAATGATGCCGCGGCGGGCATAGTGCATCTGGCTGACATTGGCGCCGGGCTTGGCGCGCAGCACCGTCTTGCGGACGTGGGGGAAGGGATCGACGCCGCCGCTGCGGTCCGGGCCGAGCTGGCCGTTATCCTCGGGGCGGACTTCGCGTTGCTGGACTTCCTCGACATCACCCCGGGCGCGGATCCAGTCGCGGCGGATTTCGGGGAGGCCGCGGGCGATGTCGATGATCTGCGACGGATCGGTGTACGGGCCGCTGGTGTCGTAGACGTTGAGCGGGGGTTCGCCGCAGGACGGCTCAAGGTTGATCGCGCGCATCTTGACGCCGAGCGGGCCGACATGGATTTTTCGCGAGCCGCGGATCGGGCCGGTGGTCACCTTGGGGGTCGGGGTTTCGTAATCGGCCATGCGCGTGCTCTCCAGTGACGGAGTGCGGGCGCGAAAACCGCTCCCTTCCTCCGCCCGTGCTAACGGGATCAGGTTCGCGGGTTCGGCTCTCGCCATCTCAGCCGATCACGCGGCACCCCGGGGATGCGCCAAGCCTACGCCGTCCCCGCCGCCGTGAAAAGCGCTATCGCGTCGGCACCGGCTCCGGCCCGGTCCAGTCGTAAAAGCCGCGGCCCGATTTCTTGCCGGTCCAGCCTGCCTCGACGTATTTCACGAGCAGCGGCGCGGGGCGGAATTTGGGGTCGCCGGTGCCGCTGTGCAGCACGCGGATGATTTCGAGGCAGGTGTCGAGGCCGATGAAGTCCGCCAGCGTGATCGGCCCCATCGGGTGGTTGAGGCCGAGCCGGCAACCGGCGTCGATGTCCTGCATCGTCGCCACGCCTTCGCCCAGCGCAAAGATCGCTTCGTTGATCATCGGCATCAAAACGCGGTTGACGATGAACCCCGGCGCGTCGTTGGCGTGGACGATTTCCTTGCCCAGTTTGCGGCCAAAGGCTTCGACGGCGGCGAGCGTTGCGTCGCTAGTGGCGAGGCCGCGGATCAATTCGATCAGCCCCATCACCGGCACCGGGTTGAAAAAGTGCACACCGATGAACCGGCTGGCATCGGGCGCAGCCTGAGCCAGGCGCGTGATCGGGATCGACGACGTGTTGCTGGCGAGGATCGCGTCGGTGCGCAGCACCTTGCCGACCTCGGCGAAGATCGCGCGCTTGATCTCCTCGCGCTCAGTGGCCGCCTCGATAACGAGGTCGCACGGGCCGAAGTCGGCGGTCGACCCGACGGTCTTGATCCGCGCCAGCGTGGCGTCGCGGTCAGCGGTGGAAATCTTTTCTTTTTCGACCGACCGCGCGAGAATTTTGGCGATCCCGGCCACGCCTTTGTCGGCCAAGGGCTTGTCACGGTCGCTGAGCAACACGTCATAACCCGCCGCCGCAGACACTTGCGCTATGCCCGCGCCCATTTGGCCCGCGCCGATAACCCCGATAATCTTCATTCAAAAAACCTTCTCGAACGATCCATTTGCAAAGCTGTCGTTAACCGCAAACGGCTAGGCTGACACCATGTTCGCGACATCCCGCAGTTCCAAGGAAGCTCGCCGTGCCAATCGGCGCGCGCTGACTCTGCGTGCAGACCTGCGCGAAAGCGGATCGGCGCGGTATCCGGTCGACGTGCTGGACCTGAGCGAGACGGGATTTTCGTGCGAGTCCTGGGACATATTGGGGCTGGGCAAGACCGTGTTCCTGCAGATCGAAAGCTTTGCGCCGTTCCCCGCGCGCGTCATGTGGCGCGACGGCAATTTGCACGGTTTCCAATTCGTCCGCCCGCTTTACCCCGCAGTGGTCGATACCATCGCGCAGCGTTTCCGGTTTACGGCGCCGTCGACGCCGGGCGCGCTTCGCACAGGCTGAGCGCGAAGGCACCGTCGCCGGCCCATTCGCCGACCACCGTCCAGCCACCCGCCGCGAGCAACAAGCGCCCGGCGCGCGCGCTGTATTTATGGCTGTTTTCGGTGTGAATGGTCTCGCACGCCGCCATCGCAAAGTCTTTGCCGGCGACGGTGAACGCGACATCGGCCTCGCACCGCAAATGCATTTCGATGCGCGACAGATCGTCGTTCCATCGCGCTTCATGAGCAAAGGCACCGAGTGGAATCGTGCCGTCAAGCTCACGATTGATCCGCGCCAGCAGGTTCAGGTTGAAGCGCGAGGTGACCCCGGCGGCATCGTCATACGCGCGGACCAACGTGCCGACGTCCTTGACCCGGTCCATGCCGATCAGCAGCCGTGAGTCCTCGCCCAGCGTCACGCGCATCCGGCGGAGCAGGTCGACCGCATCGGCGGGGACCAGGTTGCCGATCGTCGATCCGGGGAAAAAGCCGAGCTTGGGCAGGTCGGCAATCTCGGGCGGCAGCGCGATCGCATCCGAAAAATCGGCTTCGACCGGATAGACCGGCATATCGGGAAAGTCGGCGCGCAACGCGTCCGCCGTCGCCCGCAAGAAATCGCCCGAAATGTCAATCGGGACGTAGGCAGCGGGTGCCACCGCGCGGAGCAGGGTGCGCGTCTTGACCGAAGCACCCGAGCCGTATTCGACGATCGCGCAGCCGCTGCACGCCAGCGCCATTTCACCGGCGTGCGCGTCGAGCAACGCCTGTTCGGCGCGTGTCGGATAATATTCGGGGATCCGGGTGATCTCCTCGAAAATTGCCGACCCCTGGTCGTCATAGAAATAGCGCGCGGGAATGGCGCGCGGACGTGCCGCAAGGCCCGCGAGAACGTCCCCCCGAAAATCGCTCACCGAAAATGACTCAAAGGTCGCGCGCCAATCGCAATCCGGTGAACTGCCAGCGCGCCGAAGGCGGGAAGAAATTGCGGTACGTGGCGCGCGAGGTGCCGCGCGGCGTAGCGCAGCTGGCACCCTTTAGGACCATCTGCCCCGACATGAACTTGCCGTTATACTCGCCGACGGCACCCTCGGCCGCGCGGAAACCGGGATGCGGCAAGAAAGCCGACGCGGTCCATTGCCATACGTCGCCGAACATCTGCGATAGACTCCTGCCTTCGGAGGGCAGAGTTCTCACCGGCCCGGCGTGATCGAGCTGATTGCCCGATGCCGGGTCGATCCCAGCGGCGGCGGATTCCCATTCGGCTTCGGTCGGCAGGCGGTATCCGGTCCAATGCGCATAGGCATTGGCTTCATAATGGCTGATATGCGTCACCGGTGCGGCGGGGTCACGGCGGGTGCAGCCATCGAGGCCGAATTGCTGCCAGTCCGAACGCCAGTGCAGGGGTGCCTCGATGGCATTCGTCTGAACCCATGCCCAGCCGTCGGACAACCAGAGCGAAGCGTCCTGATAACCGCCGGCATCGACGAAATCCTGCCACTCGCCATTGGTGACCAGGCGATCGGCGAGCGCGTGGGGTGTGAGGTAGACCGTGTGGCGCGGGCCTTCGCAATCGAACGCGAATTCATCGCCATCGTGGCCTATCTCGGCCAAACCGCTGCACCCCTCGATCCAGCCGAGGGGCGCGGCATCGCTGGTTTGTCGCGGCACGCGCGGCCACACTGCGGGGTCGGTCGGGTTGAGCGACATTAGGTGCAACAGATCGGTGAGCAGCAACTCCTGATGCTGCGCCTCGTGATGGCAACCGAGTTCGATCAGCGCGCGCGCATCGGCTGGGAGCGCGGGCAGGGCCGCCTGCACCGCCGCATCGACATGCGCGCGATAATCACGGACGCGGTCGAGCGATGGCCGGGTGATCATTCCCCGCGCGGTCCGGGCATGACGCTGGCCCTCCGCCTCGTAATAGCTGTTGAACAGATAGGCGAAGTCCGCGTCGAACGGCTCGTAACCGGCGACGTGGTCGCGCAGTACAAAGGTTTCCAGGAACCATGTCGTATGCGCCAGATGCCATTTGGCCGGCGACGCATCGGGCATCGACTGAACCGTCGCGTCGGCGTCCGACAGCTGTGCCGCGAGGTCGAGCGTGAGGGCGCGGCGCGCGTTGAACGCCGCAAGCAAAGGAGAAGTCGCCGCCCCTGCGGCCAGCTTAGCCATGCAGGAACACTAAAAGAACATTCGCCGATTGCCTAGCGCAAATCAGCGCGACTGGCCGGGCACCCACAAAATATCGTCCGCGCCATTGCCATTGGCGACGCGCGCGGCGGTAAACAGCCAATCGGACAGGCGATTGATATAGGCGCGCGGCGCGGCATTCACGTCTGCCGCAACCAGCGCGCGTTCGGCCCGACGGGTCTCCGCCCGCGCGACGTGCAGTGCCGCCGCCAACGCCGATCCGCCGGGCAGGACGAAACTCGTCAAAGGATGAAGCCCGGCATTCCACGCGTCGATTTCGCTTTCCAACCGGTCGATTTGCGACTGAACGATCCGAAGCGCGCCTTCGATCCCTGACGGTGTCGCGATATCCGCACCCAGATCGAACATGTCGTTCTGGATCGTGGTCAATTGCGCGCGCAAATGCCCCTCGGCATGGACCGCCGCGACACCGATCAAGCTGTTGGCTTCATCGACATTGCCGATCGCCGCCATGATCGCGGAGGATTTGGCGACGCGGCTGCCATCGACCAGCCCGGTCGTGCCGTCATCGCCGGTGCGCGTGTAGATCTTGTTGAGCTTGACCACCGGCTAAAATGTCAGTGGCGGTTGAGCAGGAGCAGCACCACCACGACGAGAATGGCCGCGGCCTGAAAGCCGATGCGCGCAAACATCATCTTGTTCTGGCGAAGGCCCGAGGCACTGGGGCCGTTGCCCTGACTTTTCAGATCCTCCTCGGTCGTTTTGAGAAACGCGACGATGCCACGCACCAGGGCAAAGACCGCACCAGCGGCGAGGAGGACGATCAGGATGATCAGGAAAGCGTTCATGCGTCTTATTTAGGCGCGGTCGAAGGAGAAACCAATGCGGGATTACGAACATCTAACGTCACCCTGACGAAAGTCAGGGTCCATTCGCTGTCAGTTCGGGACAGAGCGCCAATGGACCCCGGATCAAGTCCGGGGTGACGGTTACGGTTTGGGATCGAAGCTGAAGCCGTGCGGGAGGCCGCCAGCCCGTAAATCCGCCGCCAGCGCGCGCCCATCGACCCCGCTGGCGCGCAAATCCGCGAGCGTCGCGCCGGAGGTGCGCTTGGCGAGGCGTTTCCCGTCCGCGCCGAGGATCAGTCGGTGATGGTGATAGATAGGCGTCGGCAGGTCGAGCAGCGCTTGAAGCAGGCGGTGGACATGCGTCGCGGTTAACAGATCCTGCCCGCGCACGATCTTTGTAATGCCCATAGCCGCATCGTCGACCGTCGCGGCGAGGTGGTAGCTGGTCCCGGCGTCCTTGCGCGCGGCGACCACGTCGCCGAAGATTTCGGGCGTCGCGCGAATGTCGCCGACGAGCGTGTCGTGCCAGTGCAGTGGGCCGACGCGCGCGATGGCCTGTGCCATGTCCAGCCGCCACGCGAATGGCTGGGCGAAATCGAACGAGCGACCGCGACAAGTGCCGGGGTAAAGCGGCGGCTGTTCGCCTTGCGGCGCTCCGGCGGCTGCGGCGATATCGGCGCGGGTGCAGATGCAGCGATAGACCAGGCCCATATCGCGCAACTTCGCCAAAGCCGCATCATGCGCAGCGGCCTGTTCGGACTGGATCACCGGCGGCCCGTCCCAGTCCACGCCCAGCCAGTGCAGATCGTCAAAGATCGCCGTGACGAACTCCGGACGGCACCGCCCGCCGTCAATGTCTTCGATCCGCAATAGGAAGCGGCTAGCCGCACCGCGGGCCAACACCGCCGAGTAAGCGTGGCCGAGATGCAACAAACCCGTCGGCGATGGCGCGAAACGCGAAACCGCTTGACCGTCAAAGGGCGAAAATGCTGTCATGCGCCGGTCATGATTTGGATGTGTAACCACTAGCGATAGCGTAAGACGGGGAACTGGGGCTCAACATGTATCATCCCGACCTGATGCGACACCCCGATGGTTGCCCCGCGCTCGTGCTCAACGCGGACTATACGCCGCTGAGCTATTACCCGCTGTCGGTGTGGCCGTGGCAGACCGCGGTCAAGGCAGTGTTCCTCGATCGCGTCGATATCGTCGATACGTACCAACGCGAGGTGCGGTCGCCAAACCACAGCATCAAGCTGCCGTCGGTCATCGCGCTCAAATCCTTCGTGCGGCCATCGCAATATCCGGCGTTCACGCGTTTCAACCTGTTCCTGCGCGACCGGTTCGTCTGCCAATATTGCGGCACGCCCAAGGATCTGACCTTCGACCATGTCATCCCGCGCGCCCAAGGTGGCAAGACGACGTGGGAAAACGTCGCCACCGCCTGCGCGCCGTGCAACCTCAAGAAGGGCGGGCGGACACCGAAACAGGCGCACATGCCGCTGCACATCGCGCCGATCCGCCCGACCAGCTGGCAGCTGCAGGAACACGGGCGCGCATTTCCGCCGAACCATCTGCATTCGAGCTGGCGCGATTGGTTGTACTGGGATGTCGAATTGTTGGCTTAACGCGACCAGCGGCGCCACACGAAATAGACCGTTACACCGACCGCGACGAGCATACAAAAAACCGTGATCACCCAAAAACTCGCGGGGTGATGCTGGTACGGGATGCCGTCGACGTTCATCCCGAACAGCCCGGTGATGAAGGTCAGCGGCAGGAAAATCATCGCGGCGATGGCGAGGATCAGGCTGCGCGTGTCGATCAATTCGGCGCGCAAATCGGTCAGCTGTTCGTGCATCAGCGCGCTGCGTTCGCGTATCGCCTCCAGTTCTTCGGCCATGCGCGCGGCGCGGTCGGCGGCTTCGGTCAAATGGCGGCGGTCATCCTCGGCCAGCCAGTCCCCTTGAATCTCGGCGAGTTCCTCAAGAGCCACGCGCTGCGGCTGCAGGAAGCGGCGATAGACGATGGCGCGCGACCGAATGCGGGCAATGTCGGCCCGCATCGCAAAGGCTCGCTTGGGATCGAGCATTTCCTCGCAATCGTCGAGCGAATCGCCCAGTTCGGCAACGTCGGGGTCGAGCTCGGCGGTGATCGCCGTCGCCATGACGCAGACGAGATCGCCCGCGTCGAGAATCTTGCCTTCGCCGAGTTGCCGCTCGACTTCGTGCGTGGCTTCGAGATCGGTCAATGCCACGGAGAACACACGCTTGTCCGACACCCACAACCGCACCGACCCAAGCACATCGGGATGATCGGTTTCGCGCGTCACCGGCCCGCGCAGATTGACCAGCGCGCCGTCATCGAACGGTTCGGTCCGCGGTCGCGTCTCCATCGCCGTGAGTGCCGACACGATGATCTCGCTCAGCCCCTGCGCCTTGAGCCAGTCGCCGGTATCGGCGTGGCTGCCGGGCAAATGAACCCAGACCAGCGGCGCCGTGCCAAGCGCCGCCGCCGCTTCATCGCGCGATACTTTCTTCGCGGCCTTGCCGTCGAAAACCCAGCAGCGTTCACCCATCGGCCAGTTCCAATATTAGCGTCAGGCCGGGTTCCGGTTGATCGGGTGCCGGGCCGATTGTTCGCACTGCGTCGGCACGCGCGCGGGCGAGGATCGCCGGAGGGATTTCGGCGGAATGGTAGATGCGGTCGGCTTGGCCGAGGAGGCGGGCAGTGCGGACCGTTAGCTCGTCAGGGTCAGGGGAGGCCACCACTACCCTAACCATGTCACCCCTGCGCAGGCAGGGGTCCAAGTTGCTTTCCTCATGAGATCTGGTTTCGCTTGGGGGGATCATCTGGGCCCCTGCCTGCGCAGGGGCGACAGTCAGATTAAGGGTGCCGGAATCAAAGCCATCGTCGATCAATTCGCCAATGGCCCGCCGCCGTGCTGTCGGATCGGGCCAACGCAAGCGCAGTTGCTCGCGCGCTTTGTGCAGCGACCGCGCCAAATCACCGAGATGCGTCGGCAACACAGCTTCCAGCCGCTGCCGCAACGCGGCCGCCAATCCCGCGCTCGCCCCACCCGTCCCGACCGCCACCAACACAGGATCGCGGTCAACAATC
Source organism: Sphingomonas antarctica (assembly GCF_965137005.1). Classification (NCBI taxonomy): domain Bacteria; kingdom Pseudomonadati; phylum Pseudomonadota; class Alphaproteobacteria; order Sphingomonadales; family Sphingomonadaceae; genus Sphingomonas; species Sphingomonas antarctica. Next base: position 184,235 of record NZ_CBCRXM010000003.1, read on the forward strand.
GCTGGTAGCGTAAAATCGCACAGGTCGGGCCGATCGACGGCGTTGACGAGGATGCCGCGCGCCTTGAGCCGCGCCACCGCCGAATCGTCGTTATCGACGATCGCCAATTGCGCCTCGGCATCCTCCCCGACCACCTGCGCCCCGGCGCGCTCGAGCAAGCGGCGCTTCGCATCGGCCGTGTCGCCGGAGCCGACGAGAATCACCGGGCGTCCAGCAAGCCGCACGAAGATCGGCAGGCTATGCACGCACCGCCGTCAGGAAATGATCGAGCGCCATACTGTCGCTGAGCACGAAACCGCGCGCAGGGGAAAAGCTCAGCCCGCTTTGATCGATCACGCGCAGGCCCGCAGCTTCGGCGGCAGCGCGGAGTTGCTCGGGCGCGACAAACCGGTCCCAATCATGCGTGCCGGGCGGAATGCCGCCCAGCGTTTCCCCGACCGAAATCATCGCGAAGCGCGACAAAGCGGTCTTGGCCGGGGTGGATAGGATCAGCAGTCCGCCCGGCGCGACCAGTGCTGCCAGTTGCGCGACAAACACCACCGGGTCCGCGACATGTTCGATGACTTCGAGACAGGTGACGAGGTCGAAACTTTCCCCCGCCACGACATCGGCATCCCCCTGCCGATACATCACGTCTAGACCGCCCGCCGCGGCATGCGCGCGCGCGACCGCCACGGTCTCCGCCGCCGCATCGACGCCGGTCACCGCCGCGCCCAGCCGCGCGAGCGGTTCGGCGAGCAATCCCGCACCACAGCCCATGTCGAGCGCGCGCTTGCCGCTCAGCGGGCGGCGGTCGGCGGAATCCAGATCCCAATGCCGGTCGGCCTGGTCGCGGATATAGCGCAGGCGCACCGGGTTGAGCTTGTGCAGCATCGCCGACGACCCGCGCGGATTCCACCACTCTGCGGCCATTGCGCCGAAACGCGCGGCTTCCTCCGGACGAACGGTTGCGCTTTCCATCGCCTGCACCCTACAGCGCCCCGACGAAAGGGGAAGCATGGCGCGCATCGTCATGAAGTTCGGCGGCACGTCGATGGCGGGGATCGAGCGCATCCGCTCGGTCGCGCGGCGCGTGAAGCGGGAGGTGGACGCGGGCAACCAGGTCGCGGTCGTGGTCAGCGCCATGGCCGGCGAGACCGACCGGCTCGTCGGCTTCTGCAAGGAAGCCAGCCCCCTCGCCGATCCGCGCGAATATGACGTCGTGGTCGCGTCGGGTGAGCAGGTCACCTCGGGCCTCCTTGCCATCGCATTGCAGGCGGCGGGCGTCCCCGCGCGCAGCTGGATGGGCTGGCAACTCCCCATCCGCACCAGTTCAGCCCACGCCTCGGCACGGATCGAGGCCATCGAGACTGCCGAACTCAATACCTCGCTGAGCAAAGGCGAAGTCGCGGTCGTGCCGGGTTTCCAGGGCTTGGCCGAAGGCGGCGGTATATCGACGCTGGGCCGCGGCGGGTCCGATACATCGGCAGTGGCGCTGGCCGCCGCCGTCAAGGCCGACCGCTGCGACATCTATACCGATGTCGACGGGGTCTACACCACCGACCCGCGTATCGTGCCGCGCGCTCAAAAACTGAAGCGCGTGACTTACGAGGAAATGCTCGAACTGGCGTCGGTCGGCGCAAAGGTGCTGCAGACGCGCTCGGTCGGGCTGGCGATGAAAGAGGGCGTGCGCGTCCAGGTGTTGTCGAGCTTCGACGATCCCGACGCCGCGCCGATGGCCGATACCCTTCCCGGAACGATGATCGTCGGCGACGATGAAATTGGAGATGACATGGAACGCCAGCTGATCACCGGCATCGCGCACGACAAGAATGAGGCGAAGGTCACGCTGACCGACGTGCCGGACAAGCCCGGCGCGGTCGCCGCAATCTTCTCCCCGCTCGCCGATCTGTCGATCAACGTCGATATGATCATCCAGAACATCGCGCACAATTCGGGCAGCACCGACGTGACCTTCACCGTGCCGCAGGCGGAACTGGCCCGCGCATTGGATGCGCTGGACAAGGCCAAGGACGCGATCGGTTTCGCGGGCATCGTCCACGACACCAAGGTCGCCAAAATCTCGATCGTCGGCGTCGGCATGCGCAGCCATGCGGGCGTGGCATCGACGATGTTCAGCGCGCTCGCCGACCGCGGCATCAACATCCAGGCAATCTCGACCAGCGAGATCAAGGTCAGCGTGCTGATCGAAGAGGATTATACCGAGCTGGCGGTGCGTGTGCTGCACACAGCTTATGGGTTGGATGGGGCCGAATCCGCGAGCGGTTAGCGTCAGCTAAACGACCGACGGATTGGCCCGGCCGGCGGCGCAGCCGTCCGACGAAGCATGGGCTTTGCCCATGCTGATCTTCTTAAAGCCCGGCTAGCATATGATAAAAGACTCTAATCTGAGACACCCGACCTCCTTGGATCGTCAGAAAATATCCTGCGTGTCCGCCGGACTTTGCTTCTAGCCAAACCTCAACCTCACCAGTGGCGGCGGTCCCTTTGATAAATTGTTGGAACGGACGCTGCCGCGAAAGTTCATCAAGAACCTGATGCGTGGTTTCGCCAACTGCAAAAGGCCCGACATCTCCGGAGTTATAGACGTGGTCGAAGCCCGGCCACGCAACCAAATCTGGTCTGGTCCGACCCAAAGGCGCGCGCGCCAAAGTCGCACATACTATTGCAACCGTGAGAACAGATAGTCCGATTAAGACCTTTGCACTTCGCTTCACGTTACTCCCCCATCAAATGCACCGCCACCCGCCGCCGATGTGGCGCCCGGCGGTGCTCGAACAGATAAATCCCCTGCCACGTTCCCAGCGCTAGCGCCCCACCGATCACCGGCACCGACAAACTCGTCGCGGTGAGCGCGGCGCGGAGGTGCGCGGGCATGTCGTCGGGGCCTTCGTCGTCATGTTCGTACAACCCCTCACCCGCTCGCGCGCTGCGCGAGTCGACCTCTCCCTCATGGGGAGAGGTCCTATCCTCAGGCGCAATCCGCGCGAAATAGCGTTCCACATCCCGCCGCGCGGCGGGGGCGGCATTCTCCTGGATCAGTAACGAACAGCTGGTGTGGCGCACGAACAACGTCAGCAGGCCAGTGGTCACGCCTTGCGCCGCAACCCAATCGATAACCGTGCGGGTAAAGTCGTGCAGCCCCTGCCCCGGCGTGGCGATGGTTAGTTCGGTGACGGCTTGATGCATGACGGGAAGCTGCCCGAATATTTGCCGTTCAGATATCCCCGGCCGTGGCAATCTATCCAACGGCCAAACCATTGTGCCAAACTGACACAGAGACATTAACTTTATTCTTGAGGCGCGGGTTCGGGCGGATTATCGAACCTTGTCTTTTTAGGGGGTTACCATGATCAAATCGATTCTCGCCGCTACGGCTGTGCTTGCGGCGACGCAGGCGGGCGCCACGATCACGCTCGATGGCAATTACGAATCCGACTATGGCACGGGCGTCGCCGTCGCGCATGACGATGCCGCGCCGAACAGCAATTTCTCCGCGCCGTCGGCGACGACCGAGGGTCCGGGCTATACCGTCTATTTCAAGGGCCAGAACGGCGCGGTGTGGGTGCTGTTCCAGGCGACGGGCGCGATCGGCGGCAACAACTTCGCCAACCTTTACGTCGATATCGATCCGAACGCGCCGGCCGGTCCGTCGAGCGGATCGGACATGATCATCGGCGTCAACGGCAATGGCAGCGCCTATGCCGCCGATTTCGACACCTTTGCGCAGCACCCGCTGTCCGGCATCACCGTCGCGTCGACGGCGACCAGCCTCGAATTCCGCATTCCCAACTCGGTCTTCTCGATGCCGATCTCGGGGTTCAACTATTTCGGCGCAGCCGCACCGGGCGTGGGCGATCTGATCCGCCTGCGCGCGACGCAGAGCCTCGGCTACACCTATGTCGGCGGCGCGAGCTTCGGCGCGGACCGTCTGGGCAGCACCACGCTGGCCGGGGCAGTCCCGGAGCCAGCGGCCTGGGCGCTGATGATCGGCGGCTTCGGCCTGGCCGGTGGCGCGATGCGCCGTCGCCGGACGCTCGTCGCGGCTTAATTCGCCTCAGAACCCGTGTGTCTCGACCGGGCTGTTCGACGGTGCTTCGGCATCATCGAACAGTCCGGTCATTTTTTTCTGTCCTACACCCCCGGCTTCATGCTTGAGCGGGCGGCATGATCTTTAGCCCCCGCGCCGCCTTGCCATGTCGCCCCCAATCCCGAGCCGCAGTCGCGCCATCACGGGCCGGTGTTTCGGGAGAGACGGTGTGTCACCTTTGTCACCTTAAGGGTGCCAGCGCATGAGTCCGCGGCTCACCCAACTCATGCAACGCGGCTGCGATTTCCTTGGCAGCGACGTTGCGATCATTTGCGGTGCGATGTCTTGGGTCAGCGAGCGCAATCTCGTTGCCGCCATGTCGAACGCGGGCGGCTTCGGGCTGATCGCGTGCGGCGCGATGACGCCCGAATTGCTGGACGCGGAAATCGCCGCGACCAAGACGCTCACGCAAAAACCGTTCGGGGTGAACCTGATCACGATGCACCCGCAGCTGATGGATCTGATCGCGGTTTGCGCGAAGCATCAGGTGACGCACATCGTGCTTGCGGGCGGTTTGCCACCATCGGGCAGCCTCGACGCGATAAAGGGTGCGGGCGCGAAACTGATCTGCTTTGCCCCCGCGCTGAGCCTTGCCAAGAAATTGATCCGCAGCGGCGTCGATGCCTTGGTGATCGAGGGGATGGAGGCGGGCGGGCATATTGGCCCGGTGTCGACCAGCGTCCTCGCGCAGGAAATGCTCCCCGAAATCGCCGATCAGATGCCGGTGTTCGTCGCGGGCGGCATCGGGCGCGGCGAGGCGATTGCCGCGTACCTCGAAATGGGTGCGGCGGGGGTCCAGCTGGGGACGCGATTCGCCTGTGCAACGGAGAGCATCGCACACGCCAATTTCAAAAAGGCGTTCTTCCGCGCCTCCGCCCGCGATGCCGTGGCGAGCGTCCAGATCGACCCGCGCCTGCCGGTCATCCCGGTTCGCGCACTCAAGAATGCGGGCAGCGAATTGTTCACCGCCAAACAGCGTGAAGTCGCCAACCGGCTCGACGAAGGCGGCCTGGCGATGATGGAAGCGCAACTCCAGATCGAGCATTATTGGGCGGGTGCATTGCGCCGCGCGGTCATCGATGGCGATGTGGAGAACGGGTCTTTAATGGCGGGGCAGTCAGTCGGCATGGTCAAGCAAGAAGAACCGATTGCAGAAATCATATCCGAATTGGTGCAACAGGCGGACACGGCCCTAGGGACACGTGGATAATGTCCCACGTCGAGACTCCCTGACCAAAAGTTCGGGTTGATGACGACGGGTGGTGCCAATAATACTGACGCCATTGTTAACGGAACGGGTCGCACCGGTCCATCTTTCGGAACAGATGCTATGAAATCGATCAAGTTTTTCGCAGCCATTGCAGCACTCGTCGCGCCGTTCACGGCTGCGCAAGCGGTTCAGGGTCTTAACGGCGCCTATTATGTCGGCAATTATCCCGCGCCGACCAGCGGCACCCCCGCGGCAACGTTCATCACGAACACGGTGTGCTTTCCGGGTTGCGGCTATGACACCGGCGATGGCGTGGCCCTGTCCACATTCCTCGGCGTTCCCCAGGGTTATACCACCAATCTGTCGAATGAACTGCCATATGACTATGTCGGAAATCATGCCCTGACGCTCAGCGGCTTTATCAACTCGACCGGTACGCACAGCTTTGGTCTGTATTCGGACGACGGCTCGCGCTTGTACATCGACGGCAATCTCATCGTCGATAACAGCGGCCAGCACAGCCCCAGCCTGATCACTGCAAATAATGTCAGCCTGTCTTCGGGTTTCCACTCGATCCTGATTTATCAGGACGAAAATGGCGGCGGCACCGCGTTGACCGCTTATATGGACGGCAACGCGCTGTCGGGTTCGGTCCTTTCGACCGTGGGTAATGTGCCCGAGCCCGCCACCTGGGGCCTGATGATCGGCGGCTTCGGCGTCGTCGGTGCGGTGAGCCGCCGTCGCCGTGCGGTCACGACCGTCACCGCCTGAACTCGAATCCCTGCCGGGTGAACGAAGCCCGCCGGTGCCCATTGCGCCGGCGGGCTTTGTTTTGTGTGGCGGTCTGCTAGTCCCGGAGCATGCCCGCCGCCGCCACTTCCGCCCGCGAAATCCTGACCCGGCTGCACGACGTGATGGCCGCGCGAACGGGTGCGCAGGCCAAGCTCAATCAGGTCGTCGGGATCATCGGCGAAGCGTTGGTCAGCGAAGTCTGCTCGATCTACCTGTTGCGCGAAGGCGCACTGGAACTGTTCGCCACACGCGGGCTGAATCAGGAAGCGGTTCACGTTACGAAATTGGCGCTGGGTGAAGGCCTGATCGGGACCATCGCCGAGAATGTCGAGACGCTGAACCTCGATGAAGCGACCAGTCACCCGGACTTCGCCTATCGACCCGAAACCGGGGAGGAACTGTTCCACAGCTTTGCCGGTGTGCCGATCGTCCGGCGCGAAGCCGCGGTCGGCGTGCTGGCGGTGCAACATGCCGATCCGCGCCGCTATGCCGATGAGGAAATCGAGGCGCTGCAGACAGTGGCGATGGTGCTGAGCGAACTCATCGCCAATGCCGGCCTGGTCGACGAGACCCGCCGCGCGGGCGACAAGGGCGCGCAGTCGAACCAGCCGGTGCGGATGACCGGCCTTAAACTCGTCGATGGCATGGCGCGCGGCCATGCGGTGTTCCACCAGCCGCGCATCGTCATCGAACACACCGTCGCCGAGGACACCGAAGCCGAGCGCCGCCGCGTCTATTCGGCGTTCGCGAAGATGCGCGAAGGCATCGACCGGATGGGCCGCGACGCCGAATTCGGCGTGGACGGCGAAACCCGCGAGGTCATCGAGACCTACAAGATGTTCGCCTATGACGAAGGCTGGTCGCGGCGGATCAACGAAGCGATCGACAGCGGTCTGACCGCCGAAGCGGCGATCGAACGCGTCCAGCAACGCACGCGGATGCGGATGCGGCAGATCGACGATCCGTTGCTGGCCGACCGGATGCACGATCTGGAGGATCTGGCGAACCGGTTGCTGCGCATCGTGTCCGGGCAATTGGGCACCGCCGCATCACAGGGGTTGAAGCAGGACACAATCCTGATCGCGCGCAACCTCGGCCCGGCTGAGTTACTCGAATATGACCGTCGGCGGCTGAAGGGCGTGATCCTGGAGGAAGGGTCGTTGACCGCGCATGTCACCATCGTCGCGCGCGCGATGGGCGTGCCGGTGCTGGGCCGGACCCGCGATGTGCGGCGACATGTCAGCGAGGGCGAATTGCTGTTGCTGGACGCGAGCGAGAGCAGCGTCACCGTGCGCCCGACCGCCGCGCTGGAGGATGCGTTCAAGGCCAAGCTGACCATCGGTGCCAAGCGGCGCGCGCAATTCGCGGCGCTGCGCGACAAACCACCGGTGACCAAGGACGGCACGCGGATCACGCTGATGGTAAATGCCGGCTTGCGCGACGATGCAGCGGCGCTCGATTTGACCGGCGCGGACGGCATCGGGCTGTTCCGCACCGAATTCCAGTTTCTCGTCTCCGCAACCATGCCGCTGCGCCAGCAGCAGCAGCGGCTGTATCGCGACGTGCTCGAAACCGCGGGCGACCGGCCCGTGGTGTTTCGCACGATCGACATCGGCGGCGACAAGGCGCTGCCCTATCTTCGCCAGGACGATGGCGACGGCGAGGAAAATCCGGCGATGGGCTGGCGCGCGATCCGCGTTGCGCTCGACCGCGGGGGGCTGATGAAGGCACAGGCGCGTGCGCTGATCGAAGCGGCGCACGGCCGCACCCTCAACGTGATGTTCCCGATGGTCAGCGAACCGTGGGAGTATGACGAAGCGAAGGCGATGTTCGAGGCGCAGCGGACGTGGTTGCACGAACGCGGCAAGCGGCCATTGTCGATCCGCTATGGCGCGATGCTCGAGGTCCCCGCGCTGGCAGAAATGCTCGACATCTTGCTGCCAAAGCTCGATTTCATCTCGATCGGTACCAACGACCTGACGCAATTCCTGTTCGCCGCCGATCGCGCCAATCCCAAGCTGGCCGAGCGATACGACTGGCTGAGCCCGGCGATCCTGCGCTTCCTGCGCCGGGTGCGCCGCGAATGCGATACGACGCCGGTGACGGTTTGCGGCGAAATGGGCGGCCGACCGCTGGAGGCGATGGCGCTGATCGGGCTGGGCATCGAGCGGCTGTCGATCACGCCCGCCGCCATCGGACCGGTCAAGGCGATGGTCCGCTCGCTCGACGTGCCCGCGCTGCGCGCGCAACTGGCCGGATGGATCGACGCGGGCGAGCCGGACATTCGCGCGCGGCTGACCGAATTTGCCGAAAGCTCGGGCGTCGAGATCGCCTAACTAGCCGAGCGACTTCGACGCCTGTTCGAACACATCCTTCGACAGGCCGGGGGTGGCCAAAATCTGTTCCAGCGCGGCGCGCATTTTCACCTGCCGCGACTCGTCGAACCGCCGCCAGCGACCCAGTGCCGGGACCATCTTCGCGGCGGTTTGCGGGTTGATCGGGTCGAGCGCCGCGATCTGTTGCGCCAGCAATTCGTAACCGGCTCCATCAACGCGGTGGAATGCACGTTGATTGACCGAGAATGCGCCAACCAAACTGCGGAACCGGTTGGGGTTGGTCAGCGCGAAATCCGGGTGGTTGAGCAAGGCGACGACCTGTTCCGCCGCATCGGCGCGTAGCGACAGCGCCTGGGTGGTGAACCATTTGTCGATCACCAGCGGGTTGTCGCAGTATCGAGCATGGAAGGCAGCCAGTGCCTCCGCACGTTCGACAAACATCCCATTTGCAAGAGTTCCCAGCGCCGCGATTCGATCGGTCATGTTGTCGGCCGCCTCGAACTGCGCAAACGCTTGTGCGCCGACCTCCGGAGAGCCGCTTGCCGCCAGATAGCCCAGTGCCAGATTGCGCATCCGTCGCGCTCCTTTGGCGGCGGGCGAGTATTCAAACTGCGCGGCGGCGTGACGCTGGTAGCGGTCGCGCCAAAGGCCGTCGAGCTCGGTCGCCAGCTTGAGACGCAGCGCATCGCGCGCCGTCGCAATCGCATCCGGATCGACCACGGCCATGGCGTCGCCGATGAACTGCTCGGACGGCAACAGCATTGCTTCCGCGACAAAGGCGGGATCGAGTGCGGGGTCTTCAAGCGTCGCGCGCACCGCCGCGACGACCGCGTCATCGTCATGCGTGCGGCCTTCGATCGTCGCCTTGAGCGTGTCGAGCATCAGCTGCTGCATCGCCTCGTAGCGCGCGAACGGGTCGTCGTCGTGCGCGGACAGGAAAGCGAGATCCGCAGGCGTACGGTCGGTCTCGACGATCACCGGCGCGGAGAAATTGCGGTTGATCGACAGGACAGGGGCGTCGGCAAAGCCGTCGAAACTCAGATCCGCCTCCGCGTCCTCGAACACGAACAGTTGCTCGTGCCGCTTCTCGCCGTCTTGCGCGAACAAGGCGAGCGAGAGGGGCAGTGGCATGGGCTGCTTTACCGGTTGGCCCGGCGTGGGGGGCGCCTCTTGCGTAAGGCGCAAGGTGGCGGCCTTGGAAATCGGGTCGTGCGCCAGCCGGGCGGTAACCTTGGGTGTGCCAGCCTGTGCATACCATAAGCGGAAGCGCGACAGGTCGATGCCCCCGCCCGCTTCCATGGCGGCAACGAAATCCTCGCAGGTCGCGGCTTCGCCATCGTGGCGGTCGAAATAGAGGTCGGCACCCGCCCGAAACCGCTCGGCGCCGAGCAAGGTGTGCATCATGCGGATGACTTCGGCACCTTTGTTATAGATCGTCGCCGTGTAGAAGTTGCCGATCTCCATGTAGCTTTCGGGGCGGATCGGGTGCGCCAGCGGGCCGGCATCCTCGGGGAATTGCGCGGCGCGGAGCGTGCGGACGTCTTCGATCCGCTTGACCGCCGCCGAGCCCTGGTCGGCAGAGAATTGCTGGTCGCGGAAGACGGTAAACCCTTCCTTGAGCGACAGCTGGAACCAGTCGCGACACGTGACGCGGTCGCCCGACCAATTATGGAAATATTCGTGCGCGACGACTGCGGCGATGGCGTCGTAATCCGCGTCGGTCGCGGTGTCGGGATCGGCCAGAATGTAACGGCTGTTGAAGATGTTCAGCCCCTTATTTTCCATCGCACCGAAGTTGAAATCGTCGACCGCGACGATGTTGAAAATGTCGAGATCATATTCGCGGCCGTAAACGTCTTCGTCCCATTTCATCGCGGTCTTGAGGGCGGCCATGGCGTGATGCGTCTTGGGCAGGTCGGCAGCGCGAACCCAGATGCCGAGGTCGATCTTGCGGCCCGACATGGTTGTGAAGCTGTCGCGATTGGCCTGAAGATCGCCCGCGACGAGCGCGAAGAGATAGCTCGGTTTGGGAAAGGGGTCGTTCCATTCAGCCCAGTGGCGACCGTCCAGCCCATCGCCATTTGCCACATTATCGCCGTTCGCAAGCAAGACCGGGTAAGCATTGCGATCCGCGGCCAACTTCACCGTGTAGCGGCTGAGGACATCGGGCCGGTCGGGGAAGAAGGTGATGCGGCGAAAGCCTTCAGCCTCGCACTGGGTGCAGAGCAGTCCGCCCGACGCGTAAAGCCCCATCAGCTTCGTATTGGCGGCGGGATGAAGTTCGATTTCGGTCTCGATGACGTGCGCGTCGGCAGGCAAATCGATGACCAGATTGCCATCCTCGATCCGCCAATCGTTGATCGCCTGTCCGTCGACATGCACCGACAGCGGGGTCAGTTCGTCGCCGTCGAGGACCAGAGCGCGGGCATGATCGCCGTTGCGGACGACATCGAGTTTCGCGCGGACGCGGGTACGCTCGGCGGCCAAATCGAAATCGAGCGCGATGTCGGGGACCAGCCAATCGGGCGGGCGATAATCCTCGCGGCGGATGGTCGGGGGCGTTGCGGCGGCGAGCGTGGTCTGGACATCCATGCCACAGATGTAGGGATACAGGTCAGGCGGAGCTAGGCGCTTTGCGAGCGGTCAGCGCGATAAGCAGTCCCGCGAAGGCGAGCACGCCACCGCCGACGGCGAGGATCGTCCAGTGATAGCCTTCGAATAATGTCGACAGGATCATCGCAAAAATCGGTGTGAGAATACCCGAATAGGCCGCCGGCCCGGGGCCGATCGCGCGGATCACGCTGAAATAGCAGATGAACGCGAGAGACGAGGCCAGCAGGCCGAGATGCGCGGTACCCAGCCAATAGGACAGGCGATGTTCGATCACCGGTGGGCCGACCGTGACCCATGCCAAAATCGCGTCGAACACTGCGCCCCAGACCATACCCCAGCCGATCAACGAGACGATCGGCAAGGCCTTCGCGCGATCCGTTGCCTGCATCACATTGGCGACCGAGGCGCACAGCACGCCGGCCATGGTCAGGCCGAGGCCGAGCCAGGTCTGCCCGCCCGACGAGCTGTCGCCGCGCGCCTCGTTGACGATGAGCAAGGCCACGCCCGCCAGCGCAACCAGCGATCCCAACAGGAAACGCGCCGACAATCGCTGGCCGAGGAAGATCGCCCCCAAAATCGAATTGGGAACGATCAGCAGCGCAAAGATCACCGCGACCAGCCCCGAAGTAATGTGCGCTTCTGCCCTGTAGACGAAGTTGAAGTTCATCACGAACAGGAACAGGCCGTAAGTCGCCGCGAACATCTGGCCCTGCCGCCCCAACCGCAACGGCGCGCGGGTGACGAGCGCGTAAGCGAACACGCCCAAGGCGGCGATGGTGAACCGGTAGGTAATCGACCAGCCCGGCGGGACCACGCCCAACTGATCGCGGATGACGATCCACGTCGATCCCCACACCAAAGTGGCGACGATGAAAGGGATGAAGACCCGGGGTGTGGCGAGGGTCTGTTGCGTCACAGCGCGGCGAGCGCGGCGTCGAGCGCGTCGATTTCACGCGCATCCTGATCCCAGGACACGACGAAGCGCACTTCGCCTTCGGCCCAGTCGTAAAATTGGAAGCCCTGCGCGCGCAGTTCGGTCGCCTCGCTGACGGTCATGCGGAGGAACAGTTCGTTGGCCTGCACCGGGAAGAGTAGGCGATTTGCCGCCGCCCGCGCCAGTCGCGCCGCGCCATCGTTGGCGGCACGACCGTTGGTGAGCCACAAATCGTCCTTCAACAACGCGAGCAACTGCGCGGCGAGGAAGCGGCCCTTGGAATTGAGATGCCCGGCGCGTTTGCGGCGGACGCGCACTTCCTCGGCGAGGTCGCGATCGAACAGGATCAGCGCTTCGCTCGACAGGCCGCCGTTTTTGACGAAACCGAAGCTGAGCGCATCGACGCCTGCACGCCATGTCAGGTCGGCGGGCGATGCGCTGGTGTGCACCACGGCATTGGCGAAGCGCGCGCCGTCCATGTGAAAGCGCAGGTTACGGGATTTGGCCAATTCGCCCAGTGATCCGACCTCGGATGCGGCGTAGCTGAGGCCATATTCGGTGGCGTTGGTGATCGATATTGCTGCCGCCTGCGTGCGGTGGACGTCGTTGGCGATCATGCCGAGCCGCGCTTCGACCAGGGCGGGCGTCAGTTTGGAGCCCGGCGCATCGACGGTGATCAGCTTGCCGCCGCCGCTGTAGAATTCGGGTGCGCCGGCTTCGTCTTGGTTGATGTGCGCGTCATTGGCGCAGAGCGTACCGCGAAATGGCGGGCAGAGCGTCGCGAGGGCGAGGCAGTTTGCGGCGGTTCCGGTCGCGATCCACAGCGCGCTGACTTGAGTTTCGAACACGTCGGAGAATGCCGCGTCGAGCCGCGCGGAAATCGCGTCGCCGTCATAAGCGATGTCGGAGGCGTTGGCAGCCACAACCGCCTCGAGCACCGCGGGGTGCACCGAGGCGGCATTGTCGGAGAAAAAGCGCATCGCCGCGCCATGCGTGGCGCGGCGTGCAGGGTCAATGTGAGACTAGGCTTTGCAGGCCTGGCTGGGCTTACCTGGGCGCTCGACGGTGATTGCCGAGCCGTTGCCAGAAACTGAATAGCCGCCTTCGGCGGTGAATGGCTTGCCAGCGGCTTCAGCCTTCAGTGCGGTCGGCATCGCGTTCTTGTCACCATCGCGCAACGTCGCTTGCGTGTCGCCTTCGAGGAACGCGACATAAATCACGCTGGCATCCTTGCAGCGATAGACCTTCTGGGTCTTGATCGGCGGGGGCATGTCGGCGACGACCTTTGCCTCTTCGGCAGCAGCGGCGGCGTTGGCGGCGGCCGCAGCGTTCGCCGCGTCCTGCTTGGCTGCGTTGTTGTTGCACGCGGAGAGCGCGACGAGCACCGCGGCAGCGGCGATGAGGGGGAGCTTGGTCATAGGTCCTCTGGAATTGTGCATCGCAGCGCAATCGTCAAGCGTCATTCGTGGAACTCTGCGATGTCGGGAATGCGTCCAAAGGCGATCGACGTGCCGACACGGTCGATCCGTCCGCCGGTCAGCGGCCCGAGCGACACCGCATTCTTGCCGAAGCGCGTGTTGATCCGGTCGAGCGCGAGGCTGAGCGAGGCAGTCCGGACCCCGCGCGCCAGTTCGTGATCGGGGGCAAGTTGCGCGAAGAGCGACCCCTGCCCGCCTTGCGCGGGGGACAAGTTGGTCAGTGCGACGCCGACCATGCGAAGTTTGAGCGGTTTCGGCGCCTCCGCCACCAGCCGCGGCCACAAGGCGTCGAGCTGGGCAATCACCTGAAAACTGTCGTCAGTGGCGGGCAGTTTGATCGAGCCGCGCCACTTGCCGCCGCCCTCCTCGAACCGCGCGTGGATCACCAGCAGCCGGGCGGTGACACCCTTGCGCCGGATCCGCGCGGTCGCCTTCATCGCCAGCCGACGCGCGGTGAGGCGCGCGGGCTCGGAGGCGCGGTGACGCGGGCTGAGCACGTGGCTGTGGCCGACCGAGCGCATTTCGCTGCGCTTTTCGGGCAGTTCGACGCCGTGCAGCGCGTACCACAAACGGTCGCCATCGCGCCCTCCATAGGCATGGCCCGCGTCCTTCGGCTTGCGCGCACAATATTGCTCGATGTCGTTGACGCCATCCTTGGCCATCCGCGCGGCCATTTTTGCGCCGATTCCGGCGATGGCGGTGAGGGGCAATGCGTAGAGGCGCTGTGGCAATTCTTCTGCACGAAGCACGACCAATCCATCGGGTTTCTGCATATCGGTGCCGAGTTTTGCCAACAGCCGGTTGGGCGCGATGCCGATCGAACAGCGCAGCCAATCGCCGACATTGTCGCGAATCCCCGCCTTGATGCGCAGGGCGAGCGCCTGTGCCGACGCCTCGTCATTCTCGTTATCGAGCAGGCGGCAGGCGACTTCGTCGATCGAACAAATCTTGGTCACGGGAATGTGGCGCTCGATCTCCGCTACGATGCGTTCGTGATAATCGACATAGAGTTCGTGACGCGGGTTCACGACGACGATGTCGGGGCAACGCGTCCGCGCTTCCCATACCGGCATCAGCGTGTTCACGCCGCGCGCCTTGGCCTCGTAGGACGCAGCGATGGCGACGGTGGTGTCGCGACCCCCCGGCGCGACGATGATCGGCTTGCCGCGCAATTCGGGCCGTTCCTGTTGTTCGACGCTCGCGAAATAGGCGTTCAGATCGAGGAACAGCCAGCGCAGCGGACGGGGCGGAAGGTCGGGCAAAGGTGACAAAGGTGACGCACCGTTGTCGCAAAAAACCCCTGGATCTTTGGTCACTGCGCAAACGCCAAGCCGCTTTGCCCCGTCGCAAGAATCATCGCGGCGAGAACATAACAGAAACCAACCAGAGTTGCGAGATTATTCCTTGTCGTGGATTTTCATCGTTCCGGCCGTGGCGCCGCCGCTGTCGGCGAGGGTCAGCGCGAAGTCGTCACCGTCCTTGGTCTTGCCGGTGAAGCCGTCGCCATCGGCGGTGACGCTGACGCCTTTTTCGGCAAATTGCTTCGCGTAATAATCCTTCACCGTTGCGACCGTGCCGGGCGATTTGAACCCGATCACGACATCCTGGTCGTTTACGTTGACGCTGCCGACACGGCTGTCGGGAAAGATCTTCACGCCGTCGATATCCATATCGCCGTGCATCCTCATCGTGCCGGGCAATTTGATATTGCCCTTCACGCCCGGCACCTGAAACGCCACCGCGCCATTGTCCGACGCGTTGAAGGTGACGGTCTTGTCGTCCTTGTTGGTCCGTTGGATGTCGCACGCGGCGAGCGGCAGGGCGGCGATCGTGACGAGAAGCAGTATGCGCATGGTCAGGCTCCGGACTGTGTTATATGGACAATACGGTCATGCGAGGATCGGCGCAAGCACCGACCAGCGCGCAGCCTTTTCGGCCAAGGGCAAAGTATAGGCGGGGCTGCTCGACGGCAGGTCGATCAGGGCGAGTGGCGAGTCGCCCAGCGCCAGGCGGCCGAGGCGCGCGGCGGTCTGGCCGTTAAAGGCGATGGCGCGCAGACCGGGCAAGCCGGCGATAAGCGCGGGGAGGTCGTTTGCCGTGGCGTGGCGAATTGCGGCATCGAGGCTACCCGTGCGGCGGGCATCCGCGACGACATCCCACAAACCGATTTTATGAGCGCGTAAGATTGTCAGGCGAGTTTCATAGTCGAGGGCGGCGAGGTTCATGTTCAACACCGCGCCGAGCAGCCGCCAAAACGCGTTTTGCGGGTGCGCATAATAGCGCTGCGCCGCGAGCGAGGCGTCTCCCGGCAGGCTGCCGAGGATCAACAGGCGCGTTTGCGTATCGACCACCGGTGGAAAGCTGCGCTTGATCATGCACTTACCTAACTGCCTTGCCCGCGCACCGTCGCGTGATAGGCAAAGTCCGTGATTATCGCCAACCCGCTCGCCCTGATCGGCAATACGCCCCTCGTGCGCCTCAACGGGCCAAGCGAGGCCACCGGCTGCGAAATCCTCGGCAAATGCGAATTCGCCAACCCCGGCGCGTCGATCAAGGACCGCGCCGCCTTGTTCATCGTCGAGGATGCCGAAGCGGCAGGAACGCTGAAACCCGGCGGGACAATCGTCGAGGGGACGGCGGGCAATACCGGCATCGGGCTGGCGCTGGTCGGCAATGCCAAGGGCTACAAGACGATCATCGTCATGCCCGAGACGCAGAGCCGCGAGAAGATGGACACGTTGCGGGCATTGGGCGCGGAATTGGTGACCGTTCCCGCCGCCGCCTATTCCAGCCCCTGCCATTTCGTACACCAGTCGCGGCGCATCGCCGAGGAAACGCCGGGCGCTCTGTGGGCCAACCAGTTCGATAACGTCGCCAATCGCCGCGCGCACATCGTCGGCACGGCGGAGGAAATCTGGGCGCAGACCGGCGGGCGGATCGATGGGTTTACCTGTTCGGTGGGGACTGGCGGGACGCTGGCGGGCGTCGGCATGGGTCTGAAGGCCAGGGACGAAACCATCACCATTGCGCTGACCGACCCGCATGGCGCGGCGCTGTACGATTATTATGCGTATGGCGAGTTGCACAGCGAGGGCAGTTCGGTGGCCGAAGGCATCGGTCAGGGGCGCATCACCGGCAACCTCGAAGGCGCACCGATCGACACGCAATATCGCGTGTCGGACGAGGAGGGGCTTGAACAGGTCGCCGCATTGCTGCGCGACGAGGGCCTGTGCCTTGGCCTGTCGAGCGGGATCAACGTCGCGGGGGCGATGCGCCTTGCCCGGGATCTGGGCCCGGGCAAGACGATCGTCACGATCCTGTGCGACACCGGCTTCCGCTATCTATCCAGCCTGTACAATGCCGACTGGCTGCGGGCGAAAGGGTTGCCGGTTTTCGACTGGCTGGATCAGGCCGACGGCGCGCGCGGTGCAGCGGCGGGTTGCGGCTGAGACGCGGGAGCGTTTGCCGACGGAAGCGGAGGTGCCACGCCGTTGGCGGCGGGCGGCGGCGGCGCACCGGCACCGGGCGGTGGGGGCGGCGGCCCGCCATCGGGACCACAGCGGCCATCGGGTCCATGACGCGGGCCATCGCGACCCGGGCCATCACGATCCGGACCACCGCGACCTTCACGTCCGGGACCGTCATGCGGACCGCGCGCCGGGCCGACCGGCGTGACGACGCCGGCCTGATCGGTCAGGAACGACGGGCGCAAACGGCCGTCGTCGACGCGACCCTGCACCGTCACGATACTGCCGACGGCAGGCGCGGCGGCGTTCGGATCGGCGGCGATCAGCGTGCGGCCGCTATTGTCCGCCAGCACGAAGTTGTTGCCGAAGTTTTCGGCAACGCGACCCCGGATCGCGACGATGCCCGACGCACCGGCCAGATTGGCGATCGGCTTGACCGTGGTCGGGGCCATTTCGATCGACGGGCGCTGAAGGTGCGCCACGCTGGCACCGGCGACGCCGCCGACGGCGAGCAAGCCAGCCGCCAGTGCCACTTTGGCCGAACCGGACAGTGTCGATAGTCTTTCGTTGATGTTCTTCATTTCATCCTCCTCAGTGGGGATCGATGAAGTACGACTCGGACCCGGCGGCCACGCTGAACCCCGCCGCTCATTTTCGGTTTAGCTAAAGGCGCGTAGCGGGGGGTATGCGCATCCTGCTGGTCGAAGACGATCCCGATCTGGGGCCCGCGCTGGCAAAGGCGCTGCGCGGGGAGAATTGCGCGGTCGATCTGGCGGCGGACGGCATCGACGCGGCGCATCTCGGCGATACCGAGACGTATGACGCGGCGGTCCTTGATCTGGGCATGCCGGGGATGGACGGGCTGGCGATTCTGAAAGCCTGGCGCGACGCGGGGCGGGCGCATCCGGTGCTGATCCTGACCGCGCGCGACGGCTGGTCGGACAAGGTCGCCGGGTTCAAGGCGGGGGCCGACGATTTCCTGACCAAGCCATTCCGCTTCGAGGAATTGTTGATGCGGTTGCGCGCGATCGTGCGGCGCGCGGCGGGACATGCGGCGGCATTGGTGGCCTGCGGGCCATTGTCGTTCGACAGTCAGTCGGGCGCGTTCGAACTCGATGGCTTTCCGTTGCGCCTGACCGCCCTGGAATGGCGTGTGCTGTCGACGCTGATGCTGTCCCGCGAGGTGGTGATCGAGCGGCTCGCGTTGATCGAGCGAGTGTATGAGGGCGACACCGACAATGATTCCAACACGCTCGACGTGATCATCGGACGGCTGCGCAAGAAGATCGGGGCCGATCTGATCGAAACGGTGCGCGGGCGCGGGTATCGTTTGACGGCGGGCCCGCAGTGAGGCGCTGGCTACCGCAATCGATCGCGGGGCGGATGCTGACCTTGTCGGCGCTGACCAGTCTGGTGGCGCTGGCTATTGCCGCTGCGGTGATCGGCGGCGTGCTGGAGCGGGTCGTAACGCAGGGCATCGACCGGCGGCTCGATGCGCAAATCGCGTTGATGGCGAGCAGTGTCGATGCGAACGGGACCATCGACATGCCGCGGCTGGCGGTCGTACGCGACGCCTTGTCCGCCGGGCGCGACTGGTCGTGGCAGATCAGCGCGCCGGAGCGGACCGTCGGACCCGCCGATTTCCCGCGGCTCGACCCCGAACTGCCCGGTCCGCCGATCGACGAGCGTCGGCGCCACGGTGGCGCGCAGCCGCGTGAAGGCCGCGATGCCGACGACGCGCCGGTGCACGCACGCGAGTTGATCCTGAAGACGACCGGCGGGGATGTGCGGCTGACCGCGAGTGCGCCGCGCGAGGTGATCCAGCGACCGATCCGCGCCGCGGCCATGCCGCTGATGCTGTTGCTCGCGGCGCTGTCGGCCGTGCTCGCTGTTACGGCAGCCGTCCAGGTGCGGCTGGGGCTTCGTCCCCTACGAGCGCTAAAAAGCGCTGTGGCCGAGGTACGTGCCGGACGGGCGGCGGCGGTGCCCGATGATCAGCCGCACGAACTCGCGCCGCTGGCCGGGGAACTCAATGCACTGGTTCGGGAGAATGACGCGGCGCTGGCGGCGGCGCGCGCGTCCGCCGCCAATCTGGCGCATGCACTGAAGACGCCGGTGGCGACGCTCGCGCTCGGATTGCGCGACGATCCCGGGGCGTCACGGCAGGTCGCGCGGATCGACGCGGTCATCCGCCATCATCTGTCGCGGACGCGCGATCGCGTGGCGGGCACTCGCAAAAGCACGGTGATCGCTCCGGCGATTGCCGATCTGGCGGCGACGCTCATGCGGTTGGCGGGCGAGCGCAAAGTGGCGATCGATGTCGTGATCGCGGCGGATTTGGCGGTGGCGATGGACCCGGCCGATTTCGACGAACTCTCAGGCAATCTGATCGACAATGCGGTGCGCCATGCCGTGTGCCGGGTGGTGGTGACGGGGATGCGCGTCGGGGGGATGGTGCATCTGGTCGTCGAGGATGACGGGCCGGGTATCCCCGAAGCGTCGCGCGCGCGGGCGTTGCAGGCCGGTGTCAGGCTCGACGAACGCGGCGAAGGTCATGGCTTCGGCCTGGCCATCGCGCGCGAGCTCGCGGCGCTTTATGGGGGCGAGTTGATCCTTGGTTCCGCTTCGTCGGGCGGACTGCGGGCCGAAGTGCGGTTGCCCGCGCGTGACGGTATCGCGACGTGACGATCGCAAGCATTGCCGCTGGTCGATTAGCTTTCTAGTCTGCCCATCGTGGCATCGAAACCCCCCGACGAACCGCAACGCAAGATGCAGCGATTGCGCGTGGGCATTACC
This sequence comes from Sphingomonas antarctica, assembly GCF_965137005.1. Taxonomy (NCBI): domain Bacteria; kingdom Pseudomonadati; phylum Pseudomonadota; class Alphaproteobacteria; order Sphingomonadales; family Sphingomonadaceae; genus Sphingomonas; species Sphingomonas antarctica. The sequence goes on from NZ_CBCRXM010000003.1 coordinate 203,951, forward strand.
GGGTTGGCGTTCGTCATCGTCCTGCTGGTCGTGTTCTTCGCGGTGATGGCCGGGGTGCAACGCAATGCGGTCGGCGAAAATCAGGCGACCGTGCAGAATGCGATGGGCAATGCGACCGACCCGATGGCGCAACTGGGTGTCGCCCCCGACGGGGCCACGAATTCGGCGGCCAAAAAATAGTCCCTCACCCGCTCGGCTTCGCCGAGTCGACCTCTCCCCGAGGGAGAGTATCTAGCGCGTGCGGACGTAGCGACCGGGGGCGTCCTCGATCGCTTTCAATTTGCCTTTGCCGGGAATGCGCGCAGCCTTGGCGGGGACTTCAGCATCGTCACGGTTGCGGATCCAGTCGATCCAGTTGGGCCACCAACTGCCCTTGTGCTCGGTCGCCCCATCGATAAAATCGTCGAGCGAGGTCAGTGCGGCGTCGTTGGTCCAATAGCCGTATTTGTTGGATGCGGGCGGATTGACCACGCCGGCGATGTGACCGCTGCCGGCGAGGAGAAATTTCACCGGCCCGGTAAAATGTTCGGTCAATTTCCACACGCTGGCGAGCGGGGCGATATGGTCTTCGCGGCCCGCCTGAACGAAGGCGGGCGTCATGACCTGCGACAAGTCGATCGGCACGCCAAGCGCGCTCATCGCACCGGGCTCGACCAGTTTGTTGTCGCGGTAAAGGTCGAGCAAATACGCCTTGTGCCATTTGGCGGGCAGATTGGTGACGTCGCCATTCCAGTGGAGCAGGTCGAACGCCGGATAGTCCTTGCCAAGCAAATAGTGGTTGGCGACCGGACCCCAGATCAGATCCTTGCCGCGCAATTGGTTGAACGCGGCGGCGAGATACCGCCCGTCGAGAAACCCTTCGCCCGACACCGCCTCGATCATCTGGAGGTAATTGTCGTCGATGAAATTGAGCAGTTCGCCCGCTTCGGAAAAGTCGACCTGCGCGGTGAAAAAGGTGGCGCTGGCGACCTTGGCCGCCTCGCCCTTCGCCGCCAGCACCGCGAGCGTCGCGGCGAGCGTGGTCCCCGCGACGCAATAGCCGATGGTGTGGACCGCGGGGACGTCCAGCACATCACGGATCGTGTCGACCGCCTCGATCTGCGCGGCGATATAATCGTCCCAGACGACATCCTTCATCGACGCGTCGGCGGACTTCCAGCTGACCACGAATACGCTCAGCCCCTGATCCACCGCCCAGCGGATGAAGCTTTTTTCGGGCGTCAGGTCGAGGATGTAGAAGCGGTTGATCCACGGCGGAAAGATGACCAGCGGCGTGGCCAGCACCGTTTCGGTGGTCGGGCTGTACTGGATCAGTTGGTATAGCGGAGTTTCATGAACGACCTTGCCGGGAGTCGTCGCGATGTTGCGACCGACCTCGAACGCCCCCTCCGCAACGTGGCTGAGCTGGCCCGCGCCGAAATCGCGCAACAAATGCTGAAAGCCGGTGGCGAGGCTCTGACCATTCGTTTCGATCGCCTTGTTCAGCGCGACCGGATTGGTGAACGGCGAGTTGGCGGGGGACATCGCCTCGACCAGCGAGCGCATCGCGAATTCGGCGCGCTGACGCTGGCTATCGTCGAGGCCGGGCAATTGCGCGACCGATTTCATCATCGCGTCGGCCATCAGCGAATAGCCCTGGCGCATCAGGTCGAACACCGGATGATCCCATTCGGGCGCGGCGAAACGCTTGTCCTTTGGATCGAGCGCACCCCGCCCCGCCGCAGCGACGGGCGCGAGGATCTGACCCCAGGCGTCGAGCACCGCCTGAAGGCCGTTCGCCAGCGGCATTGCGGGGTCCTGATCGGCCATGCGCTCTCCTCGTCGCCGCGAGTCAGGTCGCGGTCGGATAGTCGATATAGCCCTCCGGACCCTGCGAATACCATTGCGCCATGACATCGGGCGCGAGCGGCGTACCCGAGGCCAATCGCGCGGGCAGATCGGGGTTCGAAATGAACGGGCGGCCGAAACTGATCGCATCGGCGGCACCGCTGGCAATCGCCGTCTGGGCGGCCTCCAGCGTATAGTCCGAATTGAGGATCAGCGGCCCCTTGAAAACCTTGCGGATCGCCTGGCTGAGGCGCGGCACATCGGTGCGGCCGAACGTGCCATTCTCCCCAGGTTCGCGCAGTTCGAGATAGGCGATGCCGCGTGCGTCGAGCGCCGCGGCGGCGGCAGTGAACAGCGGCTCTGGATTGCTGTCGTCGACACCCTGGCTTTCGCCATTGGGCGACAGGCGAACGCCGACCTTGTCCGCCCCGGCCACCGCGACCAATGCGGACACGACCTGATCGAGCAAACGAATGCGGTTCGCGATCTCGCCACCATATTCGTCCGTCCGCTTGTTCGAACCATCGCGCAGGAACTGGTCGATCAGATAGCCGTTGGCGCTGTGCAACTGGATCCCGTCAAAGCCCGCAGCGAGGGCGTTTTTCGCGGCCTTGGTGTAATCTTCGACCAGCCGTGGCACTTCGCTCACTTCGAGCGGGCGAGCGACGTCATAGGGCAACCGCCCCTCATAAGTGTGCGCCTTGGTCGGCGCCTGAGTTGCCGAGGCCGAAACCGGGGGCTGATCGCCGAGAAAACTCGAATGGACGATACGGCCCATATGCCACAGCTGCGCTGCGATGCGCCCGCCCGCGGCGTGAACGGCGGCAGTGACGGGCTTCCAAGCCTCGACCTGCTCGTCGGTCCACAGGCCCGGCGCGAATGGCCAGCCAAGGCCCTCGCGGCTGATCCCCGTCGCCTCGCTGAGGATCAGTCCCGCGCCGGCGCGCTGCGCATAATAGGTCTGCATGATCTCGGTCGGGACATGCTCTTTCGTTGAGCGTCCGCGCGTCAGGGGTGCCATGATGATACGGTTCGGCGCGTCGATCGCGCCGAGTTTAATCGGGTCGAACAGGGTGGGCATCGGGTTCCTTTCGGGGTTGCCTCCGCTATGGGGACGCAGTGGCGACATCGGCAAGTCAAGAAACCCTTGGGGGGCATGAAGGCGCGCGCGCGATTGCCGCGTTGATCCTCGCCAATGCGCTGCTGGCCTTTGGTCCGGTGCTGGTGCGGCTGAGCGATGTCGGGCCGGTGGCGTCGGCATTCTGGCGCATGGCCATCGCCTTTCCGATCCTTGCCGGCGCGGCGGCGTGGTCGGGGCGCGGCAAGCCGAGCGGGTTCACGCCGGTCCTGATCCTGATCGTCGCGGCGTCAGGCCTGGTATTTGCGGGCGATCTCGCCAGTTGGCACCTCGGTATCGTGCGGACCAAGGTCGCCAACGCGACGTTGTTCGGCAATTCGGCGAGCCTGTTGTTCCCGATTTACGGCTTTCTGGCCGCCCGTGCCTGGCCGTCGCGGCGGCAGGGGCTAGCGCTGATCTTCGCCGCGCTGGGTGCGGCGGTGCTGATGGGGCGAAGCGCCGAACTCAGCCCCGAACACTTGGTGGGCGATTTGCTGAGCATGCTCGCGGGCATGTTTTACGCGATTTATTTCATCGCGATCGCCCGGGCGCGAGAAACCTTGTCGCCGTTGCCATTGCTGGCCGCATCGACGCTGGCGAGCGCGGTGCCGTTGCTGGCTCTGGCGCTGGCAATGGGCGAGACGATCGTGCCGACCAACTGGTGGCCGCTGGTCGCTTTGTCGTTCTGCAGCCAGATCGCGGGTCAGGGATTGATGACGCGCGCATTGGGCCGGACCAGTCCGCTGGTGATCGGGCTGACGCTGCTGACGCAGCCGGTGGTCGCGGCGATCGGCGGGTATTTCCTGTTCCACGAGACGCTGGGGCCGCTTGATCTGGTCGGTGCGGTGATGATCGCGGTGGCGCTGGTGCTGGTGCGGTGACCGCCTAGGGGACCAGTCGCGGCTGTCCGGGAACGCCGATGGGGCAATCGAGCGCGGCGCGGTCCCAAGCCCCCAGATCCGCGGCGGCAGCATAAGCGACGCGGGCGAAGCGCAGCAGAGTGGCGTCAGGGTCGGGCGTTTGCCTCATCGTATCATAGTCGAGGAGGAATTCCCCCAACGCGGTGTCATACGCGCCTGGTCCGGCCGCAGCCTCTGCATAACCAGCAGGCGCGGGATAGGCATAGGCATAGAACGCGGCGCGCGGGTGGCGGGCATCGCCGGGCCAGAAACCAAGACTGGCTTCTTCGTGGCTATAGGCTTCGCAGGCGACTGCATCGGGCAAACCCGGCATGCCGCCGGGATGACGCGGGGCGCGTCGGCCCGAAAAGCGGGTCACCGCCAGATCGCAACTGCCCCAGAAGAAATGCACCGGACTGACCTTGCCGAGAAAGGCCGACCGGTCCGCCGTGAAAACGCGTGCGGCGGACAGCAGCACGCGGTGAAAGCGGCGCACGGCGTCGCCGTCCCACGGTCGGCTCGCGCGATCCTGATCAAAGGCGATCGCATCGTGCATCTCGCTGGGCATGGCGTCGATCACGGTCGGCGCACCGAGTTCCGTCAGCGCCGCCATGATCGCCTGATAAGCGTCGGCCACACTCCCTGAGCGTAAAGGAAACTCGCGCCGGTCCCCGCGCGCCGAGGCGATGATCAGCAATTGGTCGACAAAATCGAAGTCGAGCTGAACGTCCACTGCCGCCGGAATTGGCCCGGTCGTCAGCCCGCACGCCGTGGGATAAAGCGTCACGTGCCAGCTGTGGTTGATCCACGGCGTGTGCGCGAGCCGCACTTTGCCGACGATTTGCGTCAGCAGGTGCAAGTGGCGCTGTGTTTCCGCCCAGCCCGCATAATCAAGCGCGGGCCAGTCGACGTTCACGCTGCGGTGCCGCCGACCGTCAGCGCATCGATTAGCAGGCTCGGCTGACCGACGCCTGCGGGAACCGACTGCCCGCCCTTGCCGCAGATGCCGACGCCTTCGTCGAGCGCCATGTCGTTGCCGATGCCGAGAACGCGGGTGAGGACGGTCGGGCCGTCGCCGATCAGCGTCGCGCCCTTGATCGGAGCGCCCAATTTGCCGTTCTCAACCTTATACGCCTCGGTGCAGCTGAACACGAATTTACCGCTGACGATATCGACCTGTCCGCCGCCGAACGATTTGCAAAAAATGCCGGTCTTCATGCGGCTGAGCAGTTCGCCCGGATCGTCATTGCCGCCGCGCGCAAAGGTGTTGGTCATGCGCGGCATGGGGGCGTGAGCGTAATTTTTGCGGCGGCCATTGCCGGTCGGGGCGACGCCCATCAGGCGGGCGTTGAGGCGGTCCTGCATATAGCCCTTGAGGATGCCGTCTTCGATCAGGACGTTTTCCTGGGTCGGCGTGCCTTCGTCATCGATCGACAGCGAGCCGCGCCGGTCGTGCAGCGCGCCATCATCGACCACCGTCACGCCGGGCGCGCCGACGCGGTCGCCGATACGGCCCGAAAAGGCCGACGAGCCCTTGCGGTTGAAATCGCCTTCGAGGCCGTGGCCGACGGCTTCGTGAAGCAGCACGCCGCACCAGCCGGGGCCGAGCAATACGGGCATCTCGCCAACAGGCGCGGCCACAGATTCGAGATTGACCAAAGCCTGGGCCAGCGCCTCGTCGATCGCGCGATTCCACACGCCCTCTTCGAACAACCGGTCGTAGAGATAGCGCCCGCCAATCCCGAAATTGCCCGATTCGCGGCGGCCATTGGTCTCGACGACGATACCGACATTGAGGCGCACCAGCGGGCGGATATCGTGCGCGACGAAGCCGTCGGCGCGGACGATGTCGATCACCTGCCAGCTGCCCGAGAGCGACGCCGAGACCTGGACGACGCGCGGATCGCGGGCGCGCGCGGCGGCGTCGATTCGCTCCATCAGCGCGACTTTATCCTCGAACGGGACGAGGCTTAGCGGGTCGCTGTCGGTGTAGAGCCGCGTGTTGCTACGACGAGGTGCTGCCGAGGCCTGCGTCGATGAATCGAGCAGGCGCATCGTCTCCGCCGCGCGGCGGATCGCCGGTTCGCTGATCTCGTCGGCATGCGCAAAGCCGGTGGTCTCGCCGCTGATCCCGCGCAGGCCGAAGCCGCGATCGGTGCCGTAATCGGCGACTTTCAGGCGACCGTCGTCGAATGCAAAACTCTCATGTAAGCCATATTGCAGGTACAGCTCGCCATCGTCGCATTGGCCGATTGCCTGGTGCGTGAGTTCGATGGCGCGTTCGGGTGTGAGGTCTCGGTAGAGATTGTCGCGGGGGTTCATGCCACGAGAGATAGGGAGGCGATCCCCTAGTGGCCAGCCTCAACATCGGCGGGGCCGCCGATCAGGATGTAATGGCGGTCGCAATAGCCGCAATCCACCCAGCCCTTGTCGTCGATTTCCAGCCACACGCGCGGATGGCCGAGCGCGGCGGGGATATCGCCACCGCCGTCGCACGCGATACGGCGTTTTGGGGTGCGGATGGTTTCGGGAGCCGGTGTTGCCATACACTCCGGTTAGCAGCGGCGAGGACGGAGCGGAAGAAGGTTGGGCAATCGCGCGCTCGACGCTAAGCGACGATTATGTCCGAAGCCGCCATCGTGATCGACAATCTCCAGAAAACCTATGTCGGAGGGAAGCGTGCGCTCGACGGCGTGACCTTCGACGTGCCGCGCGGGCAGATTTTTGGGCTGCTGGGACCCAATGGCGCGGGCAAGTCGACGCTGATCAACATCCTGTCCGGCATGGTCAACAAAACCGGCGGCTCCGCGAAGATTTGGGGCTTCGATATCACCGATCATCCGCGCAATGCCAAAGCGTCGATCGGCATCGTTCCGCAGGAAATCCTGTTCGATCCGTTCTTCACGCCATTCGAGGCCCTGGAGCTGCAAGCCGGATTGTACGGCGTGCCCAAGGGACAGCGGCGGTCGATGGAACTGCTCCGCGCGATGCGTTTGGAGGACAAGGCCAACGCTTATGCCCGGACCCTGTCGGGCGGGATGAAGCGGCGGCTGCTGGTCGCCAAGGCAATGGTCCATTCGCCGCCGGTGCTGGTGCTCGACGAGCCGACCGCGGGCGTCGATATCGAATTGCGCCAGCAGCTCTGGGCGTATGTCCGCGAACTCAATTCGCACGGCGTGACCATCGTGCTGACGACGCATTACCTCGAGGAAGCCGAGCAATTGTGCGACCGCATCGCGATCATCAATCACGGGCGGCTGATCACCAACCAGCCGACGCGCGAACTGGTCAATATGGCGCAGGAAAAGATCGTCGAAGTGACGGTCGACCGCGATCTGGCGGAAGCGCCGCAATCGCCGGTGTTCGAGAAGGTAACCGTATTGCGGGATCGCGTATTGCAGATCACCTATCGCAAGGACCGCGCCAACGCGGGCGAAGTCCTGGCAGCGGTGACGGGTGCGGGGCTGGGCATCGTCGATGTGTCGACCAAGGAGCCCGATCTGGAAGACGTATTCCTCAACCTGACGCGCGCCGGCGCCTAGCGCGTTGGATCGAAGCGCCGCGATGTTCGATTACACGCTGATCCTGTCATGCCCGGATCGCCCGGGACTGGTGGCGACGGTCAGCGCCGGATTGCTCGCCGAACAGGGCAATATCCTCGAGGCGCAGCAATTCGAGGATGCGGAAAGCGGGCGCTTTTTCATGCGCGTACGGTTCCAGTCGCCCAACGGATACGATCCGGTGGCGGCGCGGTGCAGCGTGTTTGCAATGCAGGCGGGAATGGACTGGCGGCTGCGCGACAATGCGGCGCGGCCCCGCGCAGTCATTCTGGTGTCGCGCTTCGACCATTGCCTGGCCGACCTGCTTTATCGCGTGCGGATCGGCGAGCTGGCGATGGATGTGGTTGCGATCATATCCAACCATCCGCGTGACGCGCTGAGCTTTGCCGAATTGGGTACGATCCCGTTTCACCATCTGCCCGTGACGCCCGAAACCAAGGCGACCCAGGAAGCGCGCATCCGCGCCGTCGTCACCGACAGCCACGCCGATTTGATCGTGCTCGCGCGGTATATGCAAATTTTGTCCGACGATCTGGCGCGCGATTATGCCGGGCGCTGCATCAACATCCATCACAGCTTCCTGCCCGGCTTCAAGGGCGCCAAGCCGTATCATCAGGCGCATGCCCGCGGCGTCAAACTGATCGGCGCGACCGCACATTATGTCACACCCGACCTCGACGAAGGACCGATCATCGCACAGGACGTCGAACCGATCAGCCATGCCGACACGCCCGACGATCTGGTGCGCAAGGGCCGCAATATCGAACAACGGGTCCTCGCGCGCGCGATCCACGCGCATCTCGAGGAGCGCGTATTGATCAACGGCACGAAAACCGTGGTGTTTGCACGATGACTTACGACACCGTCATTATCGGATCGGGCGCCGCTGGCCTGACCGCAGCGCTTAACCTCGCGCCGCATCAAAAGGTCGCAGTGCTCGCCAAGGGCGGCCTCTCCGAAGGTTCGACCGCGTGGGCGCAAGGCGGCGTCGCGGCGGTGCTGGAGGAAGGCGACAGCTTCGAAAGTCATGTCGAGGACACGATGATCGCCGGCGCGGGGCTCAACAACCGCGCGATCGTCGAGATGGTCGTGGCGGGCGCGCCGGCCGCGATCGCGCGGCTCGAAGAGCTCGGTGTGCCGTTCAATACCCAAGGCGGCGAACTGCACCTGACGCGCGAAGGCGGGCATTCGCACCGTCGCATCGTGCATGTGAACGACGCGACCGGCTGGGCGATCCAGCAAGCGCTGGAGCGCGCGGCGGTGGCGCATCCGAATATCACGCTGCTTGCCGACCATGCCGCGGTGGACCTGATCACCGGGCGGCATGCCGAACGCTATTCGGGCGATGGCCGGGTGTGGGGCGTCTATGCGCTCGACCGCAAATCGGGCGAGATCGAGGCGATTCTGGGCCGCGCAACGATCGTGGCGACAGGCGGCGCGGGGCGGACCTATCTGTATTCGACCGCGCCGAGGGGCGCGACGGGCGACGGCATCGCGATGGCATGGCGCGCGGGCTGTCGTATTTCCAATATGGAATTCATGCAATTCCACCCAACCTGCCTCTACAATCTGGAGGTCAAGAACTTCCTGATCACCGAGGCGGTACGTGGCGAAGGCGGGCGGCTGATCAACCCCAAGACGGGGCGGCGGTTCATGCCCGACTATGACAAGCGCGAGGAACTGGCGCCGCGCGATATCGTCGCGCGGGCGATCGATGCCGAGATCAAGCGCGACGGGCTCGACTTCGTCCATCTCGACATCAGCCACATGCCGCCCGAATTCGTGAAGGGGCATTTTCCCAACATTTATGAGAAGCTGATTGGGCTCGGCATCGACATGACGACCGGACCGATCCCGGTGGTGCCGGCGCAGCATTATACCTGCGGTGGAATACTGATCGACGCGCATGGCTGTACCGATCTGCCGGGGCTTTATGCGGCGGGCGAATGTACGCAATCCGGGCTGCACGGCGCCAACCGGCTGGCCTCGAACTCGCTGCTCGAATGTTTCGTGTTCGGCGAGGCGGCGGCGAAGCACATATTGGCGAGCGAATTGTCGGACCCGCCGCCGATCCGCGCCTGGGATGCGAGCCGCGTCACCGATTCGGACGAAGAAGTCATCGTCCAGCACAATTGGCGCGAGATCCGCCGTTTCATGTGGGATTACGTCGGCATCGTCCGCACGACCAAGCGGCTCGAGCGCGCCGCGCATCGCATCGCCACGTTACGCCAGGAAGTCGCCGATTATTACGGCAATTTCCGTGTGACGCCCGACCTTATCGAACTCCGCAATCTGGTCGAGGTCGCGGACCTGATCGTCAGGTCCGCCCTCCACCGGCATGAAAGCCGTGGGCTGCACTACACGCTCGATTATCCAGAGACCCTGCCAGTCGCCGAAGATACCGTTCTGGTGCCCTAGGCGGCAGCAACCGCGCGGCGGCGGCGGCGCGAAATCGCGCCGACCACACCGAAACCACCGATCATCAGCGCCCATTGCGTCGGCTCGGGCACGCCCGCGACCTCGAAGTTAAATGACGACGTGTTTACTTCGCCGAAGCGCCAGCTGATATTGTCGACCGCGCCTGCGAAATTATTCGACCAACCCGAACCGCTGCCGGTCGAAAATCCGACGACCACCGCATTGGGATTGGCGATGGCCCAATCGAACAGCGAGTTGGTGTAATTGCCAGTGGGGTTGGTCAGCTTGCCGTTGCTGTTCCACACTTGCGATTGGAAATTATAATCCGAATGCGTCCATTGATCGTCGGTGACGACCGTGCCCTGATAGATCGGCTCGAAAATCAGCGAGCCGAACTGGCCATTGTTGGTCAGGAGGATGCGCAGCGACGGGACGAGATACGACGCGGTGCCCGACACCGAGCTGCGGTACCAATCATACGATGCGCCGCCAAAACTATCGAGCAGTTCCGGACTGGACAGGTAATAAACCAGATCGGCTTTCGAGCCGGCGTTGGTACCACCGAACACCAGCGACCCATTGCCGTCGTGCGCAAAATCCTTGGTGATCCCCACGACACCCAAACCACCGACGTCGCTTTGCTGCCAGGTGTCGAATGCGGACGGCGCAGAAACGCGCGCGCCGGTGGAGTAAGTCACGGTGCCATTGCCGGCGTCGACAGTGCGCGCATAAGCTGGGTCAGCGGGCGACGCACCGACGTTTAGCGCATACAGGCTGGTGTCATACACGGTCTGAGACGCCGCCGCGGCGGGCGTCGCCACACCAAGCGCGATGAGCGAGAGAACTTTGTACATTTTGCGACCCCCAAAGACCTGCACGGCATGCCGATAGCGCGACCACGCAATATCGTAAATCATTGCCACCAATAGACTATCCCGATTTGGGACGGTTGGACTATCGCTTAAACGGGTCGAACAGCGCTTCCGCCGCGGGCTTCGGCTCGATCTCGCCGCGCGCGACCGCCTCGGCGTAAAGCGTCGCGTCGGCGCGCTCCTTATGGAGCTGTTCGACCAAGGCCGCGCGGTCGCCGTCGATGCGCATGTCGGGCTGAGGCTCGATGCCAGCAGCTTTCGCCGCCTTGGCCACCGCGGCGTCGAGTTCGCGCTGCGAGGTCAGGCCGAGCGTCACGGGATCCTTGGGCGTGATGTTGACCATGTTCCAGTGCGACTTATCGCGGATCGCCGTAATCGTGTTGACGGTGGTGCCGATCAGCTTGCCGATCTGGGCATTGGTCACTTCGGGGTGATTGCGGATGATCCAGGCGATGCCGTCGGGCTTGTCGGCGCGCTTCGACACCGGCGTGTAACGCGGGCCACGGGTGCGCGACGCGGCTTCGGGTTCGCGGTCCATTTTGAGGACGTAGTTCGGATCGGCCTGGCCGCGGTCGATATCGTCCTGGGTCAGTTCATGGCTGCGGATCGGGTCGCGACCGGTCAGCTTGCTGCCCGCCGTATCGTCGGCAATCGCCTGAACTTCGAGAATGTGCAGGCCGCAGAACGTCGCGATCTGGTCGAAGGTGAGCGCGGTGTTGTCGACCAGCCAGGCGGCGGTCGCATGCGGCATGAGCGGCTGGGCCATACGAAAATTCCTGCACGAGATACGTAAAGGGCCGCCCCTTATCGGAGCGGCCCGTGAAACTTTTGCCTAGCGCGCGGGAACCGCAAGGGCAAGCGTGCGGTCAGGCGGCAATGCGGCGCTCGATCGGCGCCAGCGCGGCAAGGAACTGGCGCGCGCTCGCTTCCCAGCTGAATTTCCGGCCATAAGCAGCGACGATGTCGCGGTCGCAGCCCAGGGCGCGGGTGATTGCGGCATCAAGGCCGGGATCGAGCGCGCCCGTCTCTGTCGAGACGACATCGATCGGCCCCGGCACCGGATACGCCGCAACGGGCGTGCCGCATGCCATCGCCTCGATCATCACCAGCCCGAACGTATCGGTGCGGCTCGGGAACACAAAGACGTCGGCATGGGCATAAGCGGCTGCGAGCTCCACGCCGTGTAATTTGCCGACAAAATGCGCCTGCGTATAGCGGCGGCGCAGCGTTTCGAGCGCGGGCCCATCGCCGACCACGACTTTGCTGCCCGGGTGCGAGGTGGCGAGAAAGGCGTCGAGGTTCTTTTCGACCGCGACCCGCCCGACATAGAGCTGGATCGGGCGCGGCAATCCGGCGAGCGCGGCGGACAGCGGCTGATCGGGGGTGAATTGGCCTAGATCGACACCGCGGCCCCATAGCCGCGTATACGCGATGCCGTGGGTGGCGAGTGTGCGCTTGAGTGTCGGAGTCGAAACCAGAACCGCATGCGCGGGGGCATGAAACCAGCGCAGATACCGCCATGTCCAGCGCGCCGGCACACCGGTGCGCGCGGCGACGTAATCCGGGAACTGCGTGTGAAAGGCGGTGGTGAACGGAATGCCGCGCGCCACGCACCAATTGCGCGCGGCGACGCACAGCGGCCCTTCGGTCGACAGATGGATCGCATCGGGCGCGGTCGCGGCAATGTCGCGCCCGACCCGTCGTGCGCCAGCGACGCTCAGCCGGATTTCGGGGTAGGTCGGGCATGGCAGCGAGCGATATTGATCGGGCGCGATGATCGCGACCTTGTGACCCATAAGGATGAGTAGGTCGCGCGTTGCTTCCAGGGTGCGCACGACGCCATTGACCTGCGGCGCCCAGGCATCGGTGACGATGGTGATATTCATGCCGCGATCCTCAGCGGTGCGGGGGCGGAGCGTCTGGCGACTTCTTCGGCCCAGTGGAGAATTTCCATCCGCCCGTCGAAATGTTCGACCAAGGCGGTACAGCTTTCGACCCAGTCGCCGTCGTTATAATAGGTCACGCCGGCAATCTCGCGCATCTCGGCATTGTGGATGTGGCCGCAGACGACGCCATCGACGCCGCGCATGCCCGCTTCATGCGCGACGACCTCCTCGAAGCGTGAGATGAACGCGACGGCGTTCTTGACCTTGTGTTTGGCGTGCTTCGACAGCGACCAATAAGGCAGTTTAAGCCAGGCGCGGACGCGGTTCACGACGACGTTCAGCCGCATCAGCCATTCATATGCATGATCGCCGACGACCGCGAGCCAGCGGTGCGCGAGCATGATCGCATCGAATTCGTCGCCGTGCAGCACCAGCAGTTTGCGCCCGTCGGCGGTATCGTGAATCGCCTTGCGGCGGATTTCCACCCCGCCGAAATTCATGCCGGTGAACTGGCGGAACATCTCGTCATGATTCCCGGGGATGTAGACGACCCGCGTGCCGCGCTTGGCGCGCTTCATCACCCGCCAGACGACATCGTTGTGGCCGGCGGGCCAATAAAACCGCTTCTTCATCCGCCACCCGTCGATGATGTCGCCGACAAGGTAGAGCGTGTCGCTGTCGGTATGATCGAGAAAGTCGGTCAACAGCTTGGCATTGCAGCCCCGCGTGCCGAGGTGAACGTCGCTGATCCAGATCGTGCGGAACCGTCGCCGCACGCCGTTCGTCGCCGCCGAAACCCTGTCCATGACGAAGCGCCTTCGTTTGGGCGCTTATGCCGGTGGAATGTTACAGTGGGTTGCGACTTTTATGGACGAACGGTGACAGTCCGGCTCAGCCCTTGGCCTGCATCTCTTCAATCAATTTGGTGTCGATCGCCTTCGCGCGCTGATAGGCTGGGCGTGCTTGCAGCCGTTTGGCATAGGCTTCGAACGCCGGGCGCGGTTCGAACGATTTGAACATCATGCCCCAGTCGACCTGCGACCCGACATAGACATCAGCGGCGGAGAAATTCGGCCCGGCAATCCACGCGTCGCCCGTTGGCATCGCGCGTTCCAGATTGTCGATCGCCGCTTCGAAACTGCCATAGCCGGCCATCATCGCCTTGTCGGGGGGCGCAAGTCCGCCCAGCGACTTGGCAGTGACCGCGCTCTCCACCGGTCCGGCGGCGAAGAACAGCCAGCGGTAATAAGCGCCGCGCTCCCCTGTCGGCGGGGCGAGGCCCGCGTCGGGAAAGGCATCGGCGAGATAGGCGCAAATCGCCGCGGCTTCGGTCACGACCACGTCACCGTGTTTGATCGCGGGCACTTTCCCCATCGGATTGACCGCAAGGTATTCGGGCGCCTTCATCGTCGTGCCATAGTCGAGCACGACCTGTTCGTACGGCTGACCAACCTCCTCAAGCATCCAGCGCGCAATCTGTCCGCGCGACATGGGATTGGTGTAGAATGTCAGTGCAGCCATCGACTCAGGTCCCCGAATGTCTCAAGCGAAACATTCGGGGAACAACCGAGTCGAGTCAAGCGATGGCGGTGCGTGCCTTCCGCCGCCGCGCAGCCATGCCAGCCAAGCCGAAGCCACCGATCATCAGCGCCCAGTTGGCAGGTTCGGGGACCAGGCTGATCTGCTGACCGTTAAATTGGCCAGGGCCGGAAAATGTCACACCGGTGACAAAACCGCCGGGGTTCGCGGCATCGATTCCTGCACCCGCCGGGATACCGTAAATACGGAAACGATCGACTGCGCCGGCAAAATTATAGGCAACACCCGCCGCGATGGTTCCGGCATAATGGTAGCTGGTGCCGTTCCACAGCGCGAGCGTGTAGCTGTCGCCCGGTGCGACGCCGACGGGAAGCGTCACGCTGGCGAAGTCGACATTGGCACCGCTAAGATATTCGAATCCTCGGGCAAAGCTCGGGTCGATATAATAGGTCTGGCCAGCGACGACGCCAAAGTTGAAGTCGGCGACGCCGTCGGGCGCCGAGCCATCGTCCACCGGCAGGAACACATTGCTGCCATCGGGTGCCGATGGCCCGCCCGGTGTATAGATGAACGAGCCGACGTCGGACGACACAGTATACTGGCCGCTGTCGTTGATGCCGAAGGTCTGCACCGACGTCGCGCCGGGGATCACGACATCGGTGAAAATACCGGTATGGGTGTTATATTGAAAGGCATGGCCGTTGGCCGCCGCATCGTCATAGCCACCCATGGCGATCCCCAAATTGTTGATCGACGTCAGGACCGTGTAGTTGGTCGCTTCGGGGCGTGTGATGAAGGTAAACGCGCCAGCAGACGAGCGAACAAAGGCCTGCCCCGTCCTGCCTGAAAAGCCGACGATCGTTCCGTCGTTGGCAATCCCGCGCGCGCTGATCGAATAGCCGGGCTGTCCCGGATAGGCGATGTCGGTCAGCGCACCACCCGACAACAAGAAGCCATGATTGCGAGGGGTGCCGAAGCCGGGCACCGTGACCGGGTAATTGCCAACGATCCCGCCGCTGTCGTTGACACCCTGTGCGATCCCAAGCAGGCGCGCGCCGGTCGAAGGGTTGGTCAAGAACGTAAAGGAGCCGTCCGCCGCGCGGCGAAACTCGCCGGTGAAACCGCTCGCGTCGGAGGTATAGCCGATCACATCGTTGCTATTGCTGACAGCGCGACCCTGAGTAAAAAGTCCGGGGCCGCCGCTGAAAATCGAATACGTGCCGTCGGGTGCGCGCAAGAAACCGTCGCCGGCGCGTGCCGGATCGGTGTAAAGCACTGAGCCAGACGTCCACCCGGCATTGTTGATGCCCAGCGCCGCGACACTCGCAATTCCGAGGCCGCTCGGCGGTGCGATCACGGTCAGCGTGCCGGCGTAGGCCGCGGTGGATGTAGATAGTGCGGCAACCAGCGCCGCATGGCGAGCAAAGTTCGTCATCGTCGGAAATCCCCCATTCCGTGTGATGCGACCGCGGCTTTGCTCCTCTCGTTGGAGTCGGTTGAAAGTCACACGCCAACTGATCTGCGTCAAACCATAAGACCGTACCGTTCTCGGACGGTTTCAGCTCTGCTAGGGTAGCCGCAAAGGAGAGTCGTATGTCCGAAGACCGCCCGTCCGATACCGAAAGCTGGATCCGTTCGACGACATTGGGGCGCCGCGGGGTGATGGTCGGCGGGGTCGTGGCCGCCGGCTATGCACTCGCCGCGCAGCCGATTTCGGCGACGGCGATCAACACGCCCGCGACCGGATTGGACGCGGGCTGGGTAACAGTGCCGACCGGCGGGTTCGACATGCGCGCCTACAGCGCTCGCCCTGCGGGAAAGAAAAACGCGCCGGTGATCCTGATCATCCACGAAATTTTCGGGCTGCACGAATGGGTTCAGGACATGGTCCGGCGTTATGCCAAGGCCGGATATCACGCGATCGCGCCGGACCTGTTTCAACGCAAGGGCGACGCGTCGAAGGTCGCGGACTTCAAGACGCTGATCGATACCATCGTCATACCGACGCCCGATGGACAGGTGCTGGCGGACCTCGACGCGACGGTCGCATTCGCCGGCAAGCACGGTGGCCACACCGCGCGGCTGGGCATCACCGGCTATTGCTGGGGCGGGCGGATCACTTGGCTATATGCCGCGCATAACCGGAAGGTTCAGGCGGGCGTCGCCTGTTACGGCGGTCTGGCCAAGGGACGGAATGCAACGGCTGTCATCGACATCGTGCCGCAACTGAAGGCGCCGGTGCTCGGGCTGTACGGTGCGCTCGACAAGGGCATTCCGCAAACCGACATCGCGGCGATGCGCGCGGCATTGGCAGCGGCGCATCAGCCGTCAAAGATCGAGGTGTTCGAAGGCGCGGAGCACGGCTTCCTCGCCGACTATCGACCCAGCTATAACGAGGCCGCCGCCCAGAAAGCCTGGGCTGACGGCCTGCAATGGTTCAGACAGTGGCTGGTGTGATCAGTTAAACATGGCCGGCTTGTCGCCGCCCATATAGCGATCGAACTGCTCGGCGTATTTTTCGGTGAGCAACGCCTGATCGACGTCCGGACTCTGTACCAGAGCGACGAACCAGCTGCTTTCTTCCTGATAGACGTGCTGACGGACCGCACCGATGATGTGCTCCAACTTGTCGGTCCATTCCTCGCTGGTCGGATCAAGACCTTCCAACAGGAACATTTCGGTCTTGGCGGTCGATTGCTGAGTGTAGGCGATGGTCGCCTTGCCCTCATAATCGGCCTTGACCAACGCGGGGTAGAGCACTGCTTCCTCGGCAATCGAATGGCCGGTCAGCAGAACGCCGAGTTCCTTGAGCGCAGCCTGACGGTCGGCGACGTCGGTCGCGGCCTTGGTGCGTTCAAACAGCGCGTCGATCTCTTCGTGATGGTCGAGGACTTGGCCCAGCCAGTCATTGCCGCGGGACAACGTACGAGCGTCCGCATGCGCTTTGGCGCGGGTTTCATCGCTCGCAACGGGGGCAACGGCAGCGGCAACCTTATCGAGTAGAGACATGGGAACACTCCTGTTTCGCTCCCCCGTCAACTCGCCTGCCCCGCCGCCGTTCCTCTTGCGATTCACTCTCACTCAGGCGCTTAACCTATGATAATTATCGGCTATTTCGTCCGATATCGGTCGAACCACGCCAGGATCGCGGCAGCCTTGGCCGCGCTCTGCGACGGCCGTGCGGCGATTGTGCCGTGGCCCGCACCGGGCACCTTGACCAGCGCCGTGGGCACGCCGCGCAGCTGCAGCGCAGCATAATATTGTTCGGCCTCCGACACCGGCGTGCGGTAATCCTCGCTGCCAACGATAACGAGCGTCGGCGTCTTGACGTTACCGACCAGCGACAACGGGCTACGCGCCCAATAGCCCTGCGGATCTTCCCACGGCATCTTGCCGAACCAGTATTTGGCGAAGAAGGCCGGATTGTCGGCGGTCAGCGCGAAGCTGGCCCAGTCGATCACCGGCTTTTGCGTCGCCGCCGCCTTGAACCGGTCGGTCTTGCCCACCGTCCAGGCGGTCAGCACCCCGCCGCCGGAGCCGCCGGTGACGAACAGATTGTCGCCATCGGCATGGCCGCCGGCAATTGCCGCATCGACCGCCGCCATCAGGTCACCATAATCGTCGCCCGGATATTTGTGATGGATCAGATTGGCGAATTCGGCGCCGTACGACGTCGATCCGCGCGGGTTTGCGTAAAGCACCGCATAGCCCGCCGCGGCATACAACTGATCGTCGGTCGAGAAAAACGGACCATAGGCCGTAAACGGACCGCCGTGGATTTCGAGGAACGTCGGATAGCGCTTGGCCGGATCGGCATCGGGCGGGAGAACCAGCCAGGCGTCGATCGGACGACCGTCGGGCGCGGTCACGGCGAGCTTGCTGACCTTGCCCAACACCTTGGATGCCAGCAGATCTTCATTCAGCCGCGTCAAGCGACGGCCATTGCCGACGCAGATGTCGGCGGGGCGATATTCGTTGCCGCAGGTATAGGCGACGCTGCCCGACGGCGTGCTGGAGAAGCTGCCGCCCGAATAGGGCCGGTCGATCCCGCCGCCCGGGACGAGCGCGGCGACCGCCGTCGTCATCCGCCCCGACAAGTCGATGCGCACGATCTTGTTGCCGGCGTGATCGTCATACTTGGCCAGCAGCGCGCCGTTCCCCGCCCAGACTACATCGTCGATCGAGCGGTCGAGGCTGGCGGTGAGCGAGCGCCGCCCGCTGCCGTCGCGATTGGCAACGTAGATCTCGGCGTTCTGATAGCCGAGAAACTGGTCGTCGAAGCCGAGCCACGCGATCCTGGTCCCGTCGGGCGAGACGACGGGATTGGCGTCCGGCCCCGCGCGGCTGGTCAGCGCCGTGATGCCACCGGTCGCGACATCGAGCGCATAGACCTCGCTGTTGTTGGGATTGCGTTCCCAATCCTCGTGCCGGTTGGCGCTGAACACGATGCTGCGGCCATCGGGCGTCCAGCTCAGCGGCCCGCCATCGTCATAGGCACCATAGCTCAACTGGCGCGGCGCACCTCCGTCGGACGACACGATGAAGATGTGCGATTTGCCGGGTTGAACATAGCCTTCCTCGTCGCTGCGATAGGTGACGTCGGTGATGACCTGTAGCGGCGGCGCCCATTGCGCACCTTCGGGTTTGGGAGGTGCCTTGCCCAGCGTCGCGCCTTCCCCGGGAACGCGGACGAGATAAGCGATGCGGTTGCCATCCGGCGACCAGGCGATTGCACCGGGACTGTCGGGCAGGCCGGTGACCTTGGCGCTGACCCCCGACGCCATCCAACGGACGTAAAGCTGTGGCGCGGTGCCGTCGGGACTGCCGATATAAGCCAGCCGTTTGCTGTCGGGGGACCAGCGCGAGCTGCCAGCGCCCGTGACCAAAGGCGTCTGTTGCCCGCTCGCCACGTCGATCAGCCAGATTGCCGATTTGGCGCGATCGGTCATGACGTCGTTCGATTTGCGGACATAGGCGATGCTGCGCCCGTCGGGCGAAATCTGCGGGTCGCTCGCCCATTCGAGGCCAAATAGGTCGGCCCCGGTCAAATGACGCTGGGGACCTTCCGGCTGGGCAGCGACGACGGGAACGGTGATGGTCAGCGACAGGGCAACGGCAAGCGAACGGAGCATGTGGCACCTCGGCGAAACGGAGCGATTGGCAGCGTCTATCGCGCGTCTGCGCATTGCGCTATCTCAACAAAAAAGGAGGCATGCGATGCACAAGGACGGCGACCAGATTCACGAAACCGCCGACGAGGCGCGCGACGCGGTCGACGTGCCGGGGATGACGCTGGTGCTCGGCATTTCGCTCGGCCTGGCGATCGTGATCCTGTCGGCCATCTGGATTTTCTGGGTCCGCTAACGAGGCGTCACCTGGCGCGGGTGAATGTGCCGGTGTCGAGAAACGCCGCGACCTGCGCCATGACGCGCGGGTTCCACACCATCAACGTGTGCGAAACGGGCAATTCGATATGATCGGTCATACCTTCCAGCCGGGTTGAGGCGAGCGAGACCTTGCCGTCATTCGGGCGCGGTACAAATAATCTCGGAAATATGGGATCAAGCGCGCGCGTCCCGGCGATGATGCCCAGCGGATAGTCGGCGACGGGCGAGGCATTCCGCCCGGTGGTGAGTTCTCCCGTTGCCGCCCGCATCACCAGCCGATCGAGCTTCAGTCGCACCAGCAGATCCGCCCATTCGCTGCCGCCATGCGGCGGCGCGAGCATCACCACGCGACCCAAATTCGCCGGCGGCGCGGTCGAGATCAACCGATGCGCGACGATCCCGCCATAACTGTGCGTGACAAAATGGACCGGCCCGTCAAGGTCCGCAATCTGCGCGCGCAACCGATCGACGATCGCTGGCAAGGGCAAAGTACGCGACGGATAGCCCGGCGCGAATGTGTAGTAATCGCCCCGCTTCAGATACCGGGCCAGCGGCCACGACGCTCCCGCGCCGCGGCCCAGCCCATGGAGCAGAACGACCGATCCTTTGGATAACATCAACCGGCGTCGATTCTGCGCATCGTCTGCACGGCACCGACATGCGCCTGTCCGTGTTGCGCAGCGCGCATTTCCTGGCGGTGCCGCTCGCGATAGGATGCGCGCTGAGACTCGCTACGTTCGGCATGACAGACGGCACAACTTGCGCCCTCTTCGTACAATGGCGACTGACGATCGGCGTGGCTTACCGGCCGCCGGCACGCAAAACATAGCGCGTGGGTTCCGACGGCCAAACCCTGCCCGACCGAGACACGCTGATCGAATACGAAGCACTCGCCGCGAAACAGGCTCGTCTCCTCCGGCATTGTTTCGAGGTATCGCAGGATTCCGCCGCGCAGGTGAACGACATCCTCAACCCCTTCCTGCTTCAGGAACGCCGTCGCTTTTTCGCAGCGAATGCCGCCGGTGCAGAACATTGCAATCTTCGGAGACATCCCGGTACCGAGAATCCGTTCGCGTTCGCGCCGGAACCAGTCCGGAAATTCCCTGAAATCTGCCGTTTGCGGGTTGATCGCCCGATCGAAACTGCCGATCGCAACCTCGTAATCGTTGCGTGTGTCGATCACGATCGTCGCGGGGTCTGCGATCAAAGCGTTCCAGTCTCCTGGCTCGACATAGGTTCCGGCGCTTGTGCGGGGGTCGATGTCCGGCCTGCCCATGGTGACAATTTCGCGCTTCACGCGAACCTTCGTCCGGTGAAACGGCATCGTCGGTGCAGACGAAAATTTCACGTCGAGATCGGCGCAGCCGGGCAGCGCACGGATATGGTCGAGAACCCGCTCGACGCCGCCGGGAGAACCGGCGATCGTCCCGTTAATACCTTCGTCCGCTAGCAATAGCGTGCCACGAACCCCGTTCTCGCGGCACAGATGCTCGATCGGTCCGCGCAGGTTCTGGCAATCTTCGAAATGCATAAAACGGTAAAGCGCGGCGACGCAAATTGACGGGACGTTCCCCGGGATCGACGCGTCCATAATGGCCTGCATAGCGAAAATGCTGGATGCCCCGCGAGGACTCGAACCTCGATAAACGGTATCAGAAACCGGTGTCTTACCATTAGACGACGGGGCAGCCGAGCAGGCGGCGCGCATAAGGGTGGGGGCGGCCCGAGTCAACGGAATCGCCAGTTGCATTGCCGCCACGACGCCGATCCGCTAGGTCCGGCGGCAAGTGTCGCAGGCATCCACGCCGGGCGATGGACATGAAGGAACGACGGCATGGCGGAGCGCAATGCTCGCTTGCCGCACGAGGCGCGCCGCGGCGTGCCGTCGCAGGCGGCATCGCCGGCACCAAGGCCGGTCCGACAGCGTCCCCGCACGTTCGGCGCACTCGACCTCGGCACCAACAATTGCCGCCTGCTCATTGCGCGCGCGCGCCCCGATGGCGAGCTGACTATCGTCGACGCCTTTTCGCGCATCGTCCGCTTGGGCGAAGGTCTTCAAGCCAGCGGTCGCCTGAGCGACGCGGCGATCGAACGCGCGATCGATGCCCTGCGTATCTGCGCCGACAAGCTTCGCCGCCGGGGTGTCCATTTGTCGCGCGCGGTCGCGACCGAGGCCTGCCGCCAGGCGGAAAACGGTGAGGAATTCGTCGCCCGCGTCCACCGCGAAACCGGCATCGTCCTCGACATTATTGGCCCGGGTGAGGAAGCCAAGCTGGCGGTCGGCGGTTGCCATGTCCTGCTCGAGGAAGGTGACGGCCCGGCACTCGTGTTCGACATTGGCGGCGGATCGACCGAGTTGGCACGGGTGCTCGAGGCCGACGACGGTACCCACCGCATCGGCCATTGGATGAGCATGCCTTGGGGCGTCGTGTCGCTCGCCGAAGCCGAGCAGCACGACGACACCGATCCCGTGGCGCGCGCGCGCGCCTATGCCGGCATGAAACGCCGCGCGACCGAGGCGTTGCAGGATTTCGCGGGTCTGGTGCCAGGTGAAACACGCGCGTTACGGTTGCTGGGGACGAGCGGTACTGTAACGACGCTCGCCAGCGTCCATCTCGGCCTGCCCGCTTATGACCGGCGGCAGGTCGATGGCTGTCATGTGCCGACCGAAAGCATGCGCGCGATTTGTGCCGATCTGGCGGGCAAGGGCGTGGAGGATCGCGCATTGGTCGGCTGTATCGGCCGCGAGCGCGCCGATCTGGTCGTCGCCGGCTGTGCGATCCTCGAAGCGATCCTCGATTTGTGGCCCGCGCCACGGATCGGCGTGGCCGACCGGGGCATTCGCGAAGGCATTTTGCGCGCGTTGATGGCATCGCAGGGCGAATGACCAAGGATTCGCTTCATGTGCGCGTCAAGACCGCGCGCCGCCGTAGCGCCCAATCGACGCGCTGGCTGGAACGCCAGCTCAACGATCCGTACGTCAAACGCGCCAAGGCCGAGGGGTATCGCAGCCGTGCGGCGTACAAGCTGATCGAGCTCGACGAACGCTTTCACTTTCTCCGCGGCGTGCGCGCGGTGGTCGATCTGGGACTAGCGCCCGGCGGTTGGGCGCAGGTCGTGCGCAAGCAGTGCCCCAAGGCTGCGGTCGCCGGAATCGATCTGCTGGAGGTCGATCCGATCCCCGGCGTCGCCATTTTGCAAATGGACTTCATGGCCGACGAAGCCCCCGCCGCGCTGTTGACCGCGCTGGGCGGACAGGTCGCCGATCTGGTGCTGTCCGACATGGCGGCGAACACTGTCGGGCATCAACAGACCGATCATTTGCGCACGATGGGACTGGTCGAAGCGGCAGCGTATTTCGCCGTGGACGTGCTCAAGCCAGGCGGCGCATTCGTGGCCAAAGTTCTGGCCGGTGGCGCGGACAATGATCTGGTCACCCTGCTCAAGAAGAATTTCACGGCGGTGAAGCACGCCAAGCCGCCCGCGAGCCGCAAGGGGTCGTCGGAATGGTATGTGGTCGCGCAGGGTTTCAAAGGTCGGCCGGAGCCGGACGCTAACCCCGTATAATCTGCGTCAGCCGCGCGCGAAACGCCGCGAGTTGCGCGCCATCGAGCAACGGCGCGACCGAAAAGCTCATCGAGCGCGGATCGACCGCGATGCCGCCGCGATAGGCTTCGAAATGCAGGTGCGGACCGGTCGACAATCCGGTCGAGCCGACGAAGCCGATGACCTGGCCCTGGACGACCCGTTCGCCGGGCGAAACCGCGATGCGGCTCATATGCCCGTAACCGGTGCCGGTGCCGCCACCGTGAACCAGCTGGACGAAATTGCCGTGTCCGCCATGCCAGCCGGCAAAGCTGACCGTGCCGCTCGCCGCCGCGCGGATCGGCGCGCCAAACGGGGCGGCGAGGTCGAGCCCCTGATGCATCCGCGAATAGCCGAGGATCGGGTGAAAGCGCATGCCGAAGCCCGAGGTCAGGCGACCCGCGACCGGCATGGCGAGACCCGCGGCGCGCGCCTGGCTGACCGCGTCGGCGTCGTACCACCCGTCATGCCCGCCGACGGTCCATTGGATCATCCGCGCGCTTTGATCCTGGCTGTCGAGCCCGGCGTAAAGCAGTCGTCCGAATTTGACCGTGCCGTCGGCAGCGCGGGCGCGTTCGACGACGATCGAATAACGCGCATCGGGATCGAGCGCCCCGAAATCGATCCGCCCGTTGATCGCGCGCAAATAGGTCTGGATGGTTTCGGGCGGAATGCCCGCCGCGCTGGCCGACACGAAAATGCCGTCGCCCGCCCGCCCGGTCAGGTGCAGCGGCGCGGTGGTCGGGGCGCGTTTGCTGTGGATCGCGAAGGTCGCGCCGACGCGCTCCACGCGCGCATCGATCCCGGGTCCGGTGACGCTGACCGCCTCCAATCGGCGGGGTGCGTAGGGCGATGGCCGTCCGCCCAGCGACAATGTGAGGTGGGTGCCAATCTCGAGCCGCGCCATGTCGCCATAAGGCGCGAGCAGCCGCGCGACGCCGCCCGCTTCGTTGATCCCCGCCCCCGACCGGACCAAGGCCGCAATCAGCGATTCATTGATGACGCTGGTCGCGGCCACGGTCATCGCATCGCGGTTGACGACCGGCGTGATCGTTGCGGTAGGGATCGGGACAGCGGCGGCAGCAGCAGTGCCGGGATTTTGATGGGCGACCGCTCGCGTAAGGGGGGAGAGCGCGAGGCTCGCGGCAATCAGGATCAGGCACGTGAACAGGCCGCGCCACCACATCACCGAACCGACGCCAGCGCCGAGATCGACCGCCAGCGCAAATGCGGGGCGCGAGGGGACGACGGCGAAGGAGCGCCGCAGGGCCGCGGTCCCGCCGGCAAATTGGCCATCGCTATACGCCAGATACATGAGTCCACCCGCGTCCTACGGGAGAACTAATGAACCGATGAAGTTAAGGTCAAGCTAAGCCGGGCATTCTGCCTTAACGGCTGGCGATTTGCATCCCGCGCGTTTCGCAGCGCGCCTGGACGACCGGGAACAGCAGATCGGTGTGCTGGGCCAGGGAATTTCCCGCCGCGGCGAGGCAGCCGCTGCGCGTTTCGTAGCGCACCGGTTCGATCATCACGCGTTCGCAACCGCTGCCCGCGTCACCGCAGCCGAGAATTGCGACGACAAATGCGAACGGTTCCATTGGCGAATTCCCCTGGCTTGCCCATATCAAGCGCGCGGGGCCATGCTTGGTTCCTGACCGGAGACCGATTCCCCTTATGCCGCCAATCGTCGAAGATTCTGCCGACACGCCTCCCGCATTGGCCACCTTACGCCGGTTCGTGCCGTATCTGTGGCCGAAGGACGATGCCAAGCTGCGCGCGCGTGTCGTCGGGGCGATGCTGCTGGTGCTGCTGTCGAAGGCGGTCACGCTGTCGATGGGCTGGCTGTACAAGGGCGCGATCGACCGGATGACGACGCCGGCCAACGCGCCGGTGATGCTCGCGATCGGGCTGATCGTCGCATATGCCGGAGCGCGGTTCGCGGGCGTGTTGTTCGACAACATGCGCAACGCGGTGTTCGAACGCGTGGGTCAGGACGCGACGCGCCACCTGGCGACCAATGTGTTCCGCCATCTGCACGCCCTGTCGCTGCGCTTTCACCTCGCGCGCAGGACCGGTGCGGTGTCCAAGGTCATCGAGCGCGGGACCAAGAGCATCGACACGATGCTTTATTTCCTGCTGTTCAACATCGCGCCGACGGTCATCGAGCTGATCGCGGTATCGGTGATCTTCTACGTCAAGTTCGGCCTCGGGCTGGTCATCGCGACGCTGGTGATGGTCGTCCTGTATATCGCGTTCACCCGTTGGGTCACCGATTGGCGCGCCAAATTGCGCGAGGACATGAACACGATGGACACGGGGGCGAGCGCCAAGGCGGTCGATTCCTTGCTTAACTACGAAACGGTCAAATATTTCAACGCCGAAAAGCGCGAGACCGAGCGTTATGCCCGCGCCGCCGGGGCCTATGCCAATGCCGCGGTCAAATCGGAAAACTCGCTCGCCTGGCTGAACGTCGGCCAGTCGCTGATCACCAATTTGATGATGGCCGGAGCAATGGGCTTCACCATCTGGGGCTGGAGCCAGGGGCGCTTCACCACCGGCGACGTGGTGCTGGTCAACACGCTGCTCGCGCAATTGTTCAGGCCGCTCGACATGCTCGGCATGGTCTATCGCATGATCCGCCAGGGGTTGATCGACATGGAGGCGATGTTCGGCCTGATCGACACCGCCGCCGAGATCGTCGATGCGCCCGATGCGCACGACCTTGCGGTCACCCGCGGCGAAATCCGGTTCGAGAATGTCGGCTTTGCCTATGATCCCGAACGGACGATCCTGCACGATGTCACTTTGACCGTGCCCGCGGGCGGGACGCTGGCGGTGGTCGGTCCGTCGGGTGCCGGCAAATCGACGCTCGCGCGCCTGCTCTACCGGTTTTACGATGTCACCGGCGGGCGGATTACCATCGACGGGCAGGATTTGCGCGCGGTGACGCAATCCAGTTTGCGCGCGGCGATCGGCATCGTCCCGCAGGACACCGTGCTGTTTAACGACACCATCGGTTACAACATCGCCTATGGCCGCGAAGGCGCGACCGAGGCGGATGTGGTCGCGGCGGCCAAGGGTGCCGCGATCCACAATTTCATCGCCGCCTTGCCCGATCAATATGACGCGAAGGTGGGCGAACGCGGGCTGAAACTGTCGGGCGGAGAGAAACAGCGCGTCGCCATTGCGCGGACGCTGCTCAAGAACCCGCCCTTGCTGATCCTCGACGAAGCGACATCGGCGCTCGACAGCCGGACCGAGGCCGAAATCCAGTCGACGCTCCACGCGGTCGAACAGGGCCGCACGACCATCGTCATCGCCCACCGCCTGTCGACCATCGCCGACGCCGACCAGATCGTGGTGCTCGATCAGGGCCGCGTGACTGAGCGTGGAACGCATAGCGAATTGCTGCGCCTCAACGGGCTGTATGCCGAAATGTGGGATCGTCAGGCGGCGGAACAGGATGAGGCGGTAGCGGCGGAGTAAGGTGGCGACTACGGCGGATACGATGGACGCCGCAATCGATACCCTCCGTACCACTTTCGGTTTCCCGGCCTTTCGCGGCATGCAGGAGGCCGTGGTTACGCGCGTGCTGGCGGGGCAGCGGACGCTGGCGGTAATGCCGACCGGCGCGGGGAAGTCGCTGACCTATCAGCTGCCCGCGGTGATGTTGCCGGGGACGTGTGTCGTCCTGTCGCCGCTGATCGCGCTGATGCACGATCAGTTGCGCGCGGCGAC
Organism: Sphingomonas antarctica; assembly: GCF_965137005.1. Taxonomy (NCBI): domain Bacteria; kingdom Pseudomonadati; phylum Pseudomonadota; class Alphaproteobacteria; order Sphingomonadales; family Sphingomonadaceae; genus Sphingomonas; species Sphingomonas antarctica. The sequence continues at coordinate 230,779 of NZ_CBCRXM010000003.1, forward strand.
GGCGGTGGGCATCCGCGCGGCGACGCTGACCAGTGCCGACGACAATCGCGCCGAGACGATCGAGCGGTTCCGCAGCGGTTCGCTCGATCTGCTTTACGTCGCGCCCGAGCGCGCGTCGCAGGGGCATTTTCGCGAGTTGCTGGCGCAAGCCCCATTGAGCCTGTTCGCGATCGACGAGGCGCATTGCGTCAGCGAATGGGGCCACGATTTCCGGCCCGATTACCGCCTGCTGCGGCCGTTGATGGATGCGTTTCCGGAGGTGCCGCGCCTCGCGCTGACCGCGACCGCCGACGCGCACACGCGCGCGGACATTCTCGAACAGCTCGGCATCCCGGCGGAAGGCGAGATCGTCGCGGGGTTCGACCGGCCCAACATCCGCTATGCCGCGACCAACGTCGCGAACAAGGGTTCGGCGATCGTGCAGTTGCTGCGGTCCAATCCGGGGCCGGCGATCGTCTATGCCACCAGCCGCGCGCGGACCGAGAAATATGCCGGGCTGATCGCGGCCAGCGGGCGCACGACCGCCTATTATCACGCAGGAATGGACCCGGCCGAACGCAAACGTGCGCAAGCAAAATTCGTCGGGTCCGAAGACATGGTGATGGTCGCGACGATCGCGTTCGGCATGGGCATCGACAAGCCCGATGTCCGCACCGTCGCGCATGCCGGCATGCCCAAATCGATCGAGGCCTATTATCAGGAATCGGGTCGCGCCGGACGCGATGGCGATCCGGCCCTGGCGCATCTGTTCTGGTCCCCGGGCGATTTCACGACGGCGCGCGAACGGTTGAAGGAGCAACCCGAGGAGCGTCGCGCGGCGGAGGGCGCGCGCATCACCGCCTTGTCGCATCTGGTGGAGACGGCAGGGTGTCGCCGCGCGATTTTGCTGCGCCATTTCGGCGAGACGCCGCCCGAACGCTGTGGCAATTGCGACAATTGCCTCGATGCGCCGGGGGTGATCGATGCCACCGAAGTCGCGCGCAAGCTGTTGTCGGCGGTCTATCGCACCGGGCAGAGTTTCGGGATGACCCATCTCGAGCGCGTCCTGACGGGCGTGACCGACGAGCGCATCACGCAGCGCGGCCACGACCAATTGTCGGTGTTTGGCATCGCCAAGACCGACGAAGCGGCGCTGATCAAACCCGTCGCGCGCGCGTTGCAGGCGCAGGGGCATCTGATCCCCAACGAACATGGCGGGCTGATGCTGGGCGGCAAGTCGCGCGCGATCCTGAAGGGCGAGCACCAGATCGAGATCGTCATTCCCGCCAAGCCGGCGCGGCAGCGTGGCGGCGGGGGTGTGGGCAATCCGGTCGGCGATCCGCTGTTCGAAGCGCTGCGCGAAACGCGGCGGACGCTGGCGGCGGAAGCGGGTGTGCCGCCTTATGTCATCTTTCACGATTCGACGCTGCGCGAGATGGCAGCGATGAAGCCGCGCGACCGCTTTGCGCTGGGGCGCATCGCCGGAATTGGCGAGCGCAAGCTCGACGCTTATGGCGCGCCGTTTCTGGAGACGATCGAGCGCTTCGCCGCCTGACCGGACACGAAAAAGCCCGACCCGCTTATCGCAGGCCGGGCCATTTCAATGTTCGAAGCTTACGCGGCCGATGCTTATGAAGCAGACTGGGCCAAGTTCACCGCAGCCTGCTTGCCGCGACGGTCGACTTCGATGTCGAACGACAGGCGATCGCCCTCGTTCAGGCTCGACATGCCCGCACGCTCGACGGCGGAGATGTGCACGAACGCATCGGGTTGCCCGTCATCGCGCTGAATGAAGCCGAAGCCCTTCATTGCGTTGAAGAACTTGACCGTGCCCGATGCCTTTTCACCGGTCAGCTGACGCTGCGGTGCGCCGCCGCCGCCGAAGCCGCCGCCGGCACCGCCACGATCGCCGCGATCTTCGCGCGGAGGCGCGCGATCGGTCACCGGCATCGGTTCGCCGTCGATCTTCAGGTCGGTCGCCGAAATGCGTCCGCCGCGATCGACCAAGGTGAAGCCGAGCGGCTGTCCGTCGGCCAGACCGGTCAGGCCAGCCTGTTCGACTGCGGAAATGTGCACGAACACGTCTTCGCCGCCGTCATCGCGCACGACAAAGCCGAAGCCCTTGCCCGCGTTGAAGAATTTTACAACGCCAGTGCCTTCGCCAACGACCTGTGCGGGCATTTGCGGGCGTCCACCGCCGCCGCCGCCAAAGCCGCCGCCACCGCCACCGCCACGGAAACCG